>NZ_JBICZA010000002.1:0-111509 GCF_043201585.1 Streptomyces sp. NPDC048297 | reverse complement strand
GCTCCCCGCGCCCGTGGCCTTCGCTTCCGCGCTTCCCGCTTCCGCGCTTCCCGCTTCCGCGCTTCCCGCTTCCGCGCTTCCCGCTTCCGCGCTTCCCGCTTCCGCGCTTCCCGCTTCCGCGCTTCCCGCGTCCGCGCTCCCCGCTTCCGCGGCCTCCGCGCCCGTGGCCTCCGCGTCCGCGCTCCCCGCATCCGCGGCCTCCGCTTCCGTGGCCTCCGCTTCCGTGGCACCCGACGCCGAAGCCCCCGGCACCGACCCGCACGCCTCTGCTGTGCCCGGCGCCCCTGCCGTGCCTGTCGCCCCCGCTGTGTCCGTCGCCCCGGCTGTGTCCGTCGCCCCGGCTGTGTCCGTCGCCCCTGCCGTGCCCGTCCCCTCCGCCGTGCCCGTCCCCTCCGCCGTGTCCGTCCCCTCCGCCGTGCCCGTCCCCTCCGTCGCGCCAGCCGCTCCTGCCGTCCCCGTCACGCCCCCGCGTCCCGTCCCCCTCCCCGCCCTCGTCGCCGGTGAGGCGCACCCCACCGATCTGCTGCCGCGCGCGCCGCGTGGGTTTCATGGGCGGGTGGGTGAACTGGCCGCGCTGGGCAGGGCGGCTGCCGGGGAGGCGCCGGTGTGTCTGGTGACCGGGCCTGCCGGGGTGGGCAAGACCGCGCTGGCGCTGTGGTGGGCGCACCGCAACGCCGACGCGTTCCCGGACGGGCGGCTCTTCGCCGACCTGCACGGGTTCAGCGACACCGGCGAGCCCGCGGTGACCGAGGTCCTGCGCGAGTTCCTGCTGGCTCTCGGTGTGCAGCCGCGCCGGATCCCCGAGTCGGCCTCCGCCGCTGCCGCGCTGTTCCGCGGCATCACCGCCCGGCTGCGGCTGCTGGTCGTCCTCGACAACGCCCGCGACTCGGCCACCGTCCGCGCCCTGCTGCCCGGCGGCGCCGACTGCGTCACCGTCGTCACCAGCAGGCACCGGCTGGAAGGCCTGATCGCCTCCGACGCGGCCCGCCCCGTGCCGCTCGGCACGCTCGACGCACAGGACGGCACGGCGCTGCTCGCCGGTGTGCTCGGCGAGGACCGGGTGCTCGGCGAGCCGGTCGCGGCGCGCAGGCTCGCCGAACTGTGCGGCGGCCTGCCGCTCGCCCTGCGGGTCACCGCGGCCCGCCTGGCCGGCCGCAGTGGACGCTCGCCGGACTCGCCGACGAACTCGCCGACGAACGTGGCCGGTTGGCCTATCTCGACGTCGACGACACCGGGGTGCCGGCCGCGCTGCGACTGACCGTGCAGCAGTTGCCGCCCGACGCCGGCCACCACTTCGGCAGGCTCGGCCACCACCCCGGCACCCACTTCGACCCCTTCACCGCCGCCGCGCTCGCCGGCACCGACCCGGTGGCCGCCGCGAGTGCCCTGGAACGCCTCGGTGCCGCCCACCTCGTCACCGAGACCGCACCCGGCCGCTGGGAACTGCACGATCTCGTACGCCTCTACGCCCGCGGCATCGACCCGGACTCCGGCCCCGAGGCCCTCCTCGGCGTCCTCGACCACTACATCGCCACCGCCCTCGCCGCCGCCGACACCGCCGAACCCGGCGGAGAACCCTGCTTCTTTCTGCCCGAGCACTACCGACGACCCGCCGCCGTACGGGACTTCACGGACCGGGCACAGGCGATGGGCTGGCTGGCCGGCGAACGGGAGGACCTGGCACGGGCCGTGGCGGCGGCGCGCGCCGCCGGCCACGACGACCGGGCCTGGCGGATCATCCTGCTCCAGTGGCCGCAGGTGGTGTGGCGGGTGCGGGACAACTGGGTGCCGCTGCTGCGCACCGCCCTCGACTGCGCCCACGCCGAGCAGGACCCGTACGCGGAGTCCCGGGTGCGCACCCTGCTCGGCTGGGTGCTGAGCGAGGAGGGCAGACTCACCGACGCCGTCGACCTGCTGGAACCGTCACCCGCCCTGGCCCGGCGGGCCGGTGACCCGCTCGGCGAGGCCACCGCACTGATCAACCTCGCCGTCGTCCAGGCCGCCCAGGGCGCACTCGACTCCGCCCTGGACGGCTGCACCCGCGCCGTCGGCCTCGCCCGCGCGGAGAAGGACGCGCACACGGAGATGCTCGCGCTGCAGCACCTCGCCCGCATCCAACTCAGCGTCGGCCGCCCCCAAGAGGCCCTCCAGGTCGCCCGCAGCGCGCTCGACCTCGGCCCCGAGCACGAGGAGGCCGCACGCCGGGTCCTGCTGCTCACCGTCTGCGGCGAGGCCCACCTGGCGCTCGGGGAGGAGGCCGAGGGCATCCGGCTGCTGGACCGCGCGGCCGGTGAGGCGGAGAGCGCCGGGTACGACGAGGGCGCCGTACGGGCCCTGGAGGCACTGCTGCGGGTGACCGGGCGCGCCGACCACCGCCGTCGCCACGACGAGGCGGTACGGCGACTCGCCGCCGACGACGCATGACCCCGCACCCCCGCGCGACGTCAGGGGAACATCAGCGGGACGTCACCGGAACGTGAGCGGCACGGCCGAGACTGGACATGTCAGCAGGTCAGCACGACGGCCGACGCTCCGACCGATCGTCGCCGCACATCATCAACGGGGGACATCTCCATGAACGCAGCACGTCACCGCGCCACCTTCCTCGCCGTCACCACCGCGGCCCTCGCCCTGGCACTCACCGCCTGCCAGGACGGCACGGGCACCCGCTCCGAGGGGTCCGGCGACAGCTCGGTCTCGGCGTCCGCGCAGGGGTCCGGCTCGGGCGGCGGCAAGGGCTCCGCGGTCGGCACCTCGCAGAAGGGGCAGGGCACGGGCGGCTCCACGGGCTCGTCGGACGCGTCCGGCTCGACCGGCTCGTCGGGTTCGACCGGCTCCACGGGTACGAACTCCTCGCCCGCCGAGTCCTCCTCGTCCTCCTCGTCCGGCGGTTCCGCCTCCGCTCCCGTGTGCGCGGCGAAGGACGTCAAGGTCACCGCCGCCCGGCAGGACGGCCCGCCCTACACCCACATCGTCCTGACGGCGAAGAACACCTCGGGCCACAGCTGCCGCATCGACGGCTTCCCGCGGATCCAGTTCCTGGAGAGCCACAAGCAGGACGTGCCGGCCGTCGCCAAGAGCAAGCCCGGGGCCCCGGTCGTGCTCGCCGCGGGCGACCCCGCGTACGCGCTGGTCAAGCTGTCCGACGGTGGTGTCCACGAGTCGAACGAGCCCGTGTCCGCGTTCTCCGTCATGCTGGCGGGCGACTCCACCGTGATCACCGTCCAGGCCCCGGGCAGCGGTGGCATCGCCGTCGACCCGGCGAAGGCGCTCACCGGCTACTGGACGCCCGAACTGCGCAACGGCGCCGACGACTTCTGATCGGCCAGCCGGGCCAGCGCGGCCGTCACGAGCGCGGCCGTTCCGGTCTCCAGGGTGAGGCGGACGCTGGGCAGATAGCGGGGCGAGTGGTTGCCGGGCAGGCTCCGGAACTTCTCGGCGGGCCCGGCGCCGGGGGTGGCGGCCCACTGCGCGGGGCCCACAGTGCCGAGCATCCAGTAGCAGCCCTGGATGCCGGGCCGTCCGTGGAGGGGGGCGCCCGCGCCGGTCAGCAGCGGGAAGTCCTCGGTGGCCGAGGTGGCCGGCCAGCCGGTGACCCGGGCCGCGCCGAACGCCTCGCGGTGGGCGGTGCGGACGGCGGCCGTGACATCCGGGTCGGACACGGTGACGCCGGAGCGGGAGACCTCGGTGACGGTGACCCGGGGGGCGAGGGCGGCGGCAGCGGCCTCGGCGCGGGCCACGCGCTCCACGGCGGCGGCGGCACGGTCGAGGGCGGCCTCGGAGAAGGCGCGGACGGTGACGCACAGCACGGCGCGGGAGGCGATCACGTTCCCGGCGTGCCCCGCGGCGCCGGTCCCCAGCGAGGACGCGGTGACGACCAGCCGCTCGGCGGGGTCGGTCTCACGGGCGGCGACGACGGGGAGCCGTACGACCGTGCCCGCGGCCACGAGCAGCGGATCGGCGCTCAGGTGCGGGGTGGCCGCATGGCCGCCGTCCCCCTCGAACAGCACCTCCAGAGTGAGGCTCGCGGCCATCACCGGGCCGTCCGCGTGCGCCACCATCCCCGCCGGGAACGGCGCGGTGTGCTGCGCGAGGACCACGTCGGGCACGGTGATCCGGTCGTAGAGGCCGTCCTCCAGCATGGCCCGCGCGCCGCTGAGGGTCTCCTCGGCGGGCTGCCCGACGACGAGGAGCGTGCCGCGCCAGCGGTCCCGCCGCGTGGCCAGCCAGCGGGCGGCGGCCGCCGCGCAGGCCAGGTGGGCGTCGTGGCCGCACGCGTGCATCACGGGCACGGGCCGCCCGTCGGGTCCCTCGGTGACGGTGGTGCTCGCGTAGGGGACGTTCGTGTCCTCGGCCACGGGCAGCGCGTCGAGTTCGGCGCGCAGGAGCACGGCGGGGCCGTCGCCGTTGCACAGTTCGGCGGCGACACCGTGACCGCCGACACCGCGCAGGACACGGAACCCGTCGTCCTCCAGCCGGTCCGCGAAGCGCGCGGCGGTACGGCGTTCGGCGCCGGAGAGCTCGGGATGCCGGTGCAGATCGAGGTACAGCTCGGTGGTCGGTGCGAGCAGGGTGTCCAGGCCGTCCGGAAGGCCCGTCCGGGTCCGGTCGCGGTCCTCGGCCGAGCGGGGTCTGTCGCGGTGGCTGCTCACGGGTCGTGGCTCCTGGAGGGGTGTCTCGGGTGGAAGGGCAGCTGGGCGGTGGAGCTGTGGAGCGGTGCAGCGGTGCAGCGGTGCAGCGGTGCAGCGGTGGAGTGTCAGTGGGGTGACAGCGGACCGCAAGGGAGTTGACGAAGGCACCGCCTACAAAGGGAGGTGCCGAAGGCCGCGGCCTCCGGCAGGTTCGGCGCACGACCGACCGGGACCGTCCCGTCCGGCAGCAGGTCCCCTGACCCTGAAGGAGCCACCATGGCCGACAACACCCTCGCCTCCCTCGCCCAGGAGATCCTGGACCTCGAGTCCGAGACCTTCGAGATCACCGACTACTCGGACGCCAGTGAGGTCATGCTCGGCTCGTCCACGAGCTGTTCCTCCACCAGCACCTGCTCCAGCACCACCAGCACCACCTCCTGCACCGCCTGACGTCCGTCGTCGGTCCCGACGGTCCCCGGCGCGCCGACATGCGCCGGGGACCGTCGGCGTGAACGGCCCCACCCCCGTAGCACCCTTTCCGGCCACGAGCACCCTTTCCGGTCACGGGAACTCCGGTCACGGGTACTCCGGTCACGGGAACGGGTGCGGCACGAGCCGCAGGTCCTCCTCGCCGAGCGGTGCCGGGACCAGACCGGCGCGGTACGGCGCCGTCCGCAGGCGCGGCATGTGGAGGGCCCGCTGCCGCGGCCAGCCGAAGTCGATCGGCAGCAGTCCGGGCGCGAGGGCCGCCACCGTGCGCAGCCCCATCCGCCGCTGTTCAGGCGTGGTCTGGTCGACGGCGACGACGTCACACCCGGCGCCCGCGATCAGGTCGCACAGGAGCAGCAGATCGTCCCGGAGGTCCCCGGTGCGCGGCCGTCGCTCCTCCCATCCGGCGAACAGAGCGGCGAGCGGGGCGACGCGGGGCGGGGTGAGATAGCCGCGGGCATGCCGGCGCATCTCGGGCAGCCCGAACAGGGCGGCGTGGTCGGGCAGCCGCTTGACCAGGTCGAAGTCCTCGGCCATGGCGGTGAGTTCGGCGGGCCGCTCGGCGACCTGACCGGGCAGGTGCGGGATGTAGGTGAGGATCTCGGACACGGCTGACTCCACCGCCTCCTCCGGGGAGAACGACGCGCCCGCCGCGAACGCCAGCGTCCCCGGGCCGTCGTCCCGGCGCACCGCGAGACCGGTGACGACCGGTACCGGCAGGTCCACCCGGTTGTCGTACACATGGACGTCGTAGCCCTGGAGCACGGCCCGCGCCACCATGGACCTGACCTGCGCTCCGCCGACCGAGTCCAGATCGATCTCCGGCAGCGGCAGATCGCCGTACCAGCCGAGCAGGAAGGCGTCCCGCTCGATCAGTTCGAGCAGCCCGAAGAAGACCGCTTCCTCCCATGTTCCGCCGGTGGCACAGCCGTTGGAGCACTCGAAGACGAAGTTGTCCTCGCGGGTGCCCGCGCTGTAGTAGACCAGCCGGGCCGGGACGAGCACCGGGCGCGCGTCACGCAGGGACCAGCCGGTGACCCAGGGCAGGGGCCGGGCGGGGTCGAAGGGCTCGACCATCGGGTCCTCGGCGTAGGTACGCGGCCCGTACAGTCCGCAGACGCGCGGGTCGAGGGCCCGTTCGCCGCGTTCGTGCAGTTCGTCCAGGGAAGCGGTGCGCACCGGGGCCCGGTGGCGGCGGTGGGTGCCCGCGTAGCGCTCAAGGCCCTCCAGGAAGGCCAGATCGCGGCTGCGAGCGAAGGAGTTGGCCTGGCCGCTCCACGTCACGTCGGTCAGTCCGGCGTAGCCCCGCATGAAGACACTGCCCGCGACCGGCGCGGTGGTGGGCGAGGTGACGTCGATCCAGGTGCCGCCGCCGAGCACCCCGCACACCGGATTGGCCAGCCCCCTGACCGGCAGCGGGTAGTCGGCGGGACCGCGCAGCCGGTACCTGTCCGGGCTCGGCTTCCAGAGGGCGGCCGGAGGTGCCAACTCGGCCTGCCCGGCGGCCTGTCGGACGGCCTCGGAGGTGTAGGGCCGGCAGTGCGGGCACATCGGCTCGGGCACCAGCGGGAAGGTGCGCACCCGCAGGGTCTCCAGGTCGAGTTCGGTGACCCGGGGCAGTGCGGCGTCCGCACCGGGCGCGGTGTGCCGGGCGGCGCCGGAGGCGATCAGGCGGTGCAGGGACCACACGGCGTCCACCGCGTGGTCGGGCAGCACCGGCCAGGGGCCGGCCGCGGTGGTCCCGGTGCCGGTCTCCAGCGCCTCGCGCTCGGTGCGGGTACGCAGCCGCTGCCGGCGCATGGCGAGGCACGTGCCGCAGGCCGGACCGGTGTCCGGCGTGCCGCCCCACGGGCCGAGCAGCACGGCCTGAGCGGTGAGATGGACGCTCGCCGGGTTCGGCGGCAGGGACTGCCGGGACCTCTCCCCGAGGACATCGGCGTCGCCGATGCGGGACACGGCCGGTGCGGGCACACCGGTGGCCGCGGCGCGGGCGGCCAGCCGGGACTGGAGGTCCGCGCGGGCGGCCTCCAGGGGCGAGGCGGACGGCGGTGCGGGCGCGGTGACAGTGGTCATGTCCGGTTGCTCCAGCGGAAGATCCGGGTGGCGACGAACCCGAAGACCAGGGCGAAGACGACGAGCCCCGCGCAGTCCACGGCGATGTCGCCGAGGTCACCGCGGCCGCCCATGGCGTCGGTGAGCCCGTCGTTGAGGTAGTGCAGCGGCAGCACCTTCGCGGCCGTCCGCAGCCAGCCGGGCATCAGGTCGTCCGGGAAGAACGAACCGGACAGGAACGCCATCGGCACCATGACGAGGTTGGCGATGGCCGCGACCGCCTCCGGCGTGTCGGCGAGGCTGCCCACGACCAGGCCCATCGCGAGGAACGCGGTGACCCCCAGCACCAGCAGCGGGAACGCCGCCCACCAGGGGCCATTGAGCCGCAGCCCGAAGAACGGCAGCAGCGCGACCGCGGTGAACAGCACGGTCTGCGCACCGGCGACGGCCAGCGCGATCGTCCAGCGGGAGGCGAGGAGCGTGCGCAGCGGGGTCGGGGAGCGCCAGATGAGGCGGAGCAGGTCGTCCCGGCGCCACTGCATGAGGGCGAAACCGACGGAGAACACGGCCGCGTTGCCCACGCCCCAGGACAGCACACCCGGCGCGATGTAGTTGATGGACGCCAGCCCGCCCTCGACGTGCTGGCCGTGGAAGATGAGGCCGAACAGGACGAGGAAGGCGAGGGGGAAGGCGAAGGTGAAGAAGAGGGTCGTCTTGTCGCGCACGCTCGCGACGTAGGTGGCCCTGGTCAGGGCGGCGTAGGCGCTCAACGGTGGTGCTCCGATCCGGTGCCGGTCAGCGTCAGGTAGGCGTCTTCGAGGGTGGGGGTGCGGACCGTGACCGAGTCGATGTCCACAAGGTCGCCGAGAGCGGTCAGGACCCGGTTCGGGACGGTCGTCTCGATGGTGAGGTCCTCGCCCTCGACGGTGGCCCGGTCCACGCCGTGCAGCGCGAGCGCCGCCTGCGGGGAGAGCCGGCCGGCCGGGACGAGCAGCCGGGCCGGCGCGTCGAGGGAACGGATCAGGTTGCGGGGGCTGTCGAGCGCGACAAGCCGGCCGCCGGAGATGATCGCCACCCGATCGCACAGTGCCTCGGCCTCGTCCAGGTAGTGGGTGGTGCAGATGATGGTGCGGCCCTCCGAGCGCAACGAGCGCAGCAGGTCCCACAGTTCGCGCCGGGCCTCCGGGTCGAGGGCGGCGGTCGGTTCGTCGAGGAAGATCAGCTCGGGCTCGTGGAGCAGGGCGGTGGCGACGGCCAGCCGCTGCCGCTGGCCCCCGGAGAGGTGGTCGACCCGGGCGTGCTCCTTCTCGGTGAGGCCGACCCGTTCCAGCGCGGTGCGGGCGGTGGCCGGGTCCATCCCGTAGAGCGCGGCGACCGTGCGCAGATGCTCGCCTGCGGTGAGGCGGGCGAAGAACGCCGACGCCTGCGTCTGCACGCCGATCCGGGCCAGCAGCGCGGTGTCGCGCGGCCAGGGGGAGCGGCCGAAGAGCGTCACCGTGCCGGAATCGGGCTCCCGCATGCCCTCGACGATCTCCACCAGGGTGGTCTTGCCGGCGCCGTTGGGGCCGAGGACGCCGAAGAACTCGCCGTGCCGGACGTCGAAGGACACGCCGTCGAGTGCCGTCACCTCCCCGTACCGCTTGGTCACGCCCTCCAGGACGACGACCTTCTCGGCGGACACGGCCCTGACGCGGTCGGTCTTGAACGCGGTCTCGATCGCGGTATTGGCCCCGGGCTCGATCTCGGTCTTGGCCCCTACCTCGGTCTTGGCCTTGGCCTCTGCCTCGGTCTCGGGCTTGCTGTCGGGTGCGCTCATCTCGCCTTTCCTTGCCTGGTGCCGTGGGGCCGGGGCGCGCCCGGAGCCCGCGTCCGCCGGGGCGGAGTGCCTCGGCGGAGGATCGGTGGGTGCGACGGGCCGAGGCGGCTTCCCGTCGCGGCCTGCTCGGGCCGTCTCCGTCTCCGTCTCCGTCTGCGTCCCCGTCGTCGGGTGCGGGGTGCGACGCTCCCGGAGCGCGCGGCCGAGCCCGCCCAGGGCCCACAGCAGCAGGGCGGCGGCGAGCAGGGCGGGCGGCAGCGACCAGGCGAGGACCGCCAGGCCGTCCGGCAGCACGGACCGCAGCACCGCTCCGCACAGCAGGAGCAGCGCGGCGCTCTGCACCGCGATGAGCAGCGCGAGACCGCCGTAGAGGAACCGCAGGCGCCAGGAGTACGCCCCGACACCCGGGCCGCGGCGGAACGCCGCCCGCACGGCGAGCACGGTGAACGTGCGGCTGCCCTCGGAGAGTCCGGTGACGCCGAGGGCGTGCCCCAGGGCCTTGTAGCCGTCCAGGGGAGGCAGCGGCAGGAGGTTGGCGACGGCGAGGACGGTGCCGAGCAGCAGCAGCGCGCCGAGCGCGGGCCGGGCCTGGGCGCCCTGCGGCAGCAGCGCCCACACCGGGTAGAACGGCACGAGGAAGAGGAGATTGGCGAAGACCCCGGCGCAGGCGGTGGCGACCTTGCGGGCGCGGCTGCCGAGGAACTGGACGTCCTCCACCTCGCAGTACAGGTAGGTGGCGCCGAGGATCCAGCGCAGCCCGACCTCGGTGACCCGGCCGCCCCAAGCGCGCGCGAACACGCCGTGGGCCAGCTCGTGCAGGGCGAGACCGCACCACAGCACACAGCCGATGGCGAACAGCAGCACCGGTTGCCGTGCGGTCTCCCCGGTCTGCCGCCACAGCGTGCCCGCCTGCACGGCGACGGCCGCGAACACCGCGACGGCCAGCACGGTGAGGACCGCGAGAACGGCGGGCCGCCGGGCGGGCGCGGTGACCTGGTGCAGCCGGTCCATGAGGGCGGGCGCGTCGGCGACCATCCGGGTCCGGCCGGCCAGGATGCCGTTGGGCCGCCGCTCGGGAGCGGTCGGCGGCGCGGGGGCCGGCGGCACGGGAGACCCGTCGAGCAGACCCCGGCCGTGCAACAGCCTCAGCAACTGCCCCCAGTTCGCCTCCCCGAGCCGGGTGCCGAACTCGCCCGTGTACTCCTGGCCGATCTCGTCGAGGGAACGGGTGCCGTCGAGACGGGTGATGAGGAAGTGCTCCTTGGGGCCGACCTCCAGACGCCGCCCGGTGCGCGGGTCCTTCAGCAGATGGATGCGGGCCGCACCGCGCACGAGGCTGGGGCCGTCGACGAGATCGGGGCGTACCCGTGGCCGGGACGCGAGGAAGGTGTCGGTGGTCACCGCGCACCCCCCGGATCTCTGCCGTGGGCCGCGCCGCCGTGGCCGGGCGACGTCGTCCCGGCCTTCGCGTCGCCGACGCGCAGGGCGCGGGCGAGGACGTACGAGAGGAACGCCTCGTCGCGGACCGTCATGCTCAGCCGGTTGTTGGTCATGTGCAGGTACGGCGAGAGGAGCATCGGCAGCACCTGCGCGGGGTCCGTGGGACGAAGGTCGCGCGTGCCGTCCCAGGAACGGAACACCAGCTCACCGGCGCGCGCCGACTCGGCGGCCCTGTCGCGGAGTTCGGCGCTGTGCCCGGCCCAGCCGCGCAGGAACGCCGGAAGCCGATCCGGTTCGCCCTCGCGCAGCGCGTCGCGGATGTGCCGGAACCGCTCGGGCAGGCTCGCGCCCATCGCGGTGTAGGCGCGGTCGTAGCCGTCGGCCGCGGTGTAGTTCGTGCTGCTGAACGCCTTGTTCCAGAAGGTGTGGTAGCGGTCCAGGAAGGTCAGCAGGGCCTCGTCGTCCGCGAGGAACGTCCCGGCCATGACCATCATCAACTGGGCGGACAGCCCGAGAGCCACCGTCCGCAGATGCAGGTTCATGCTGCGCGCGGCCTCGATGACCAGGTCGCTGGAGTGCTGGAAGTGCCATTCGGCGAGCGCGATCCCGGCGGAGCCGCCGTACTTGCCGAACTCGGGCTCGTACGGGCGGTCCTCGAAGGTGTTGTTGGGCCGCAGCAGCATCCGCCCGTCCGGGCCGAGGAACTCCGAGCGATCCTCGTCGCCGAACTCCAGCGTGAACAGGGTCTCGTAGAGGTCCGCGAAGAAGCCGTCCTTGACCTCGTACAGCGCGGGGCGCTCGCGCAGGAACGCGGCGAGCGCGGTGTGCGCCCGCTCGCGTACGACCGGGGCGTCGGCGGCGCGGGCGGGCTTGAGGCGCAGCCGCAAATGGGGGCCCTCCAGCCAGTAGTTGATGAAGAAGTACCCGGCGAGCAGCCCCTCTTCGGTCAGCGCGTCGACCAGCGGCCGGACGCACTGCAGGAGAAGCGGGCGGGGGCTGGCCGCGTAGAAGACGTGCACGGCCAGCCACTCGCCGGGGGCGTCGGCGGCACGTGCGCCTCCGGCGGGGTCGGCAGCGGCAGAGGGCGCTGTGGATGCAGAGGGGGCGGAGGGTGCGGAAGGTGCGGTCATCGGGTTCCGTCCTCTTCGGGGCGACCGGCCGGGCCGGGCAGCAGTTCTACGGCGAGTTCGGCGACGTGCCGCCCGCGCGGGGAGGTGACGTGGAGTTCGTCCTCGCCGGGGAGCATCTCCTCGAAGACGGTGCGCGCACGCTTCCCGGCGAGGAGCCCGTCGAGGGCCGTGAGGGAGAGCGGACTGTCGAAGTCGACGTACTGGGGCTTCGACTTGCCGAGCCAGCCACCGCCGACACCACCGCCACCGCCGGTGCCACCGCCGGTGCCCGCGCCCGTGCCCTCGGTGTCGCCCGAGCCGCCCGTGGCCGCCTCCTCGTGCACGGTCGCGAAGACCCGCGCGGGCAGCCCGTGCCGGACGCGCCAGCGGTGCCAGGCGAGGTACCAGTCCGCGTCGGTGTCGCCGGGGGCGCGCTGCGGGAGCCGGCCGGGGGCGGCGGTCCAGGAACGCCGTTGCAGGACGAGCGAGTGGTGGCGGACCCGGGGCCGGCACGTGACGCCCGACTCGGCCGGCCCGGCGGGCACCCCGCGCCACACGTCCAGCACCGAGCGGGAGGTCGGCGAGAACAGCAGCAGGGTGCGCGGGATCTCGGGCAGCACCATCGGGACGAGATAGCCGAGATAGAGCGGTACGACCTCGCGGTCCAGGCGACGCGAGCGCAGCAGCAGCCGGTCGGTGTCCGGGTCGTGCACGGCGTAGAGGTCGTCCAGCTGGAGCCGGGCCTCCTCGGGCGCCGAGCTGCTCTCGCCGGGGCAGACGATCTCGTAGTCGGTCAGCCGGCCGTGGAGGTTGAGGTTGGACGTGGCGGCGCCCGCCGTCACCTCGGCGAAGACGGCGCCGGGCGGCAGCACGCCGCGCAACTCCTCGCGCAGCGCGCCGGTCAGCCCCGCGAAGCGCTCGTCGTCGAAGCAGTGGGTGAACCGGGTGAAGGGGAAGCAGAGCCCCCCGTAGGAGTTGTTGAGCACCGCGAGCGGGGCGCCGTCGCGGCGGGCCAGTTGGAGGAAGTGGCTCTGCGGCCGGAATGCGGGGGCGGCACCGGCGAGCGCGTCGGCCACCTCGTCCAGGACCGCGTCATCAAGAATGAACTCCTCGGCACCGTACGGCAGTTCGGTCCATGCCTGGCGCACCCGGGCGGTGAGGGTGGCGCGGGCCCGGTCGACCGCCGTGATCTCCGGCATGCCGAGCCAGTTCTCCTCGGGGGCATGGCTGCCGTCCGGCAGGTAGGTGTCGGCGCCGGCCGTGAACTGGAGGTACTGGCGGAAGATGTCCTCGTGGAAGTCGTGGACCAGCCGCAGCAGGTCCTCGCAGCGCCCGCCGCGTCCGAAGCGGGCGAGGAAGAAGCCCTTGAGGGTGAGTCGTTGGGGCAGGGCCACGTCGAAGGCGGGCAGCACGCGGCCCACCGAGCGCAGCGGAGCGGCGGCCAGCGCGGCCCACTCGTCCAGGTCGGCCGAGGTGGTGCCGGCGGACACGTCCTCGTAGAGCAGGGTCTGCGGCAACACGGGGCGCGCGGCACCGAGTTCGGTCTGCAGGGCGAGCAGGTCGGCGCGGAGCGCGGCGAGCAGGGCGCGGCGGGTGGGCACGTCCGCCTCCGGGTAGCGCGCGAGGGCCTCGGCCGGGCCGTCCAGACGTGCGGCGAGGTCGTCGGCCCAGGCCCGGTCCACGGCGAGCAGTGACCGCTGGAAGGCGCGCAGCGGGTCACCGCCGTGCACGCTCGTGGCCAGAGAGGGGAGTTGGAGCATCCCGAGGGCGCGCAGAGCGTTCAGATAGTGCCCGGCCTCCTCGTCCCCGGCGCCGGTGGTGCCGGCCAGCCAGCGGGCCAGATCGCCGTGGCGCAGGGGGCCGTCGTGGTCCCGCAGCAGGGTGAGCATCCCGTCCAGGGCGCCCTGGCGGCGCAGGAAGAACAGCCGGTCCTGAGCGGCGTCGAAGCTGACCGGGGCGCTGTCGTCGCCGGCGGTGACGGCGCGCTGGACGTAGCGGACGCGGTCTTCGTCGAGCTTCCAGCCGGAGGCGAGAGTGACGGGGAGGTCGGCGCGGCGTTCCGGGTCGGCGGCGACGAGTTCGGCGAGACGGGTGAGGACGACGACGTTGAGCCGGGCGTGGCCGCGCCAGTCGTCGCCGACGGCGGTCGGAGCGGAACCGCTGCCGGAATCGCTCACCTTGTCGACTTTGCCAGCCCTATCGGCCATGTCTGACTTGTCTGGCTTGTCTGCCTTGCTCGTCCCGGCCTCGTCGGTCCTCTCGAAGTGCCCGAGCGCCACCCCCGTGAGCGTACTGAACGGGCTCGTCTTGCACGCGGTGCGGTAGAGGTAGGACAGCAGCGAGCGCTCCATCTTGCGGGCTCGCTTGCCGGGTACGGGCGCCGGGTCGGCGGCGAAGGCGTCGAGCCGTTCCTCCAGGGTGGGGGAGGCGAGCAGCAGGCCCTGGCGCAGCCGTTCGTCCCGGGTCAGGTCGCGCAGGGCGGCGCGGGTGCGGGCGAAGGAGGCTCGCAGGACCGCGTCGCCCTCGGTGCGCAGTTCCTCCCACAGCACGCGGGCGTCGAGCCAGGCGGCGAGGTCGGCACCCGTGCCGCCGCCGAGGCCGGCGGCGAGGGCGCGGGCCGCGGAAAGGTCCTGGGGCAGGCGGTTGTTGAAGACCTGCCGGCGCACGGCGAGCAGACGGCGGCGCAGCGTGGCGTCGTCGGTGGCGCCGACCGCGGCGGAGAGCGGGTCGCTCAGGCGGGCGCCGAGCGCGCGGAGCGTGTCCTCCTCGGCGGCGGTGCGCGCGGCCCAGTCGGCGGCCTCGGGGGCACGCAGCACCTCGACGGTATCGACCGGGAGCCCGGCGACGCGCAGCATGAAGCGGCGGTGCAGGGCGAGGGCCCCACCGGCGCTGGCGCTGGCGCTGGCGCTGGCGCTGGCGGTGGCGGTGGCGGTGGCGGTGGCGATGGCAGTGACGGTGGTGGCGGGGCCGGAATCGGTTCCGGCATCGGCATCGCTGTCAGTGTCAGTATCGGTATCGGTATCGGTGCCGCTGGTGTGCGGTGCGGTGCCGGCGGTCGGGCTCATACCGTGCCCCTTTCGTCTCGGGTGTGCCGGGGCGGAGTGGGGATTGAGGGTCAGGGGGCGACGATGTCGTAGCGGTACTCGGCGGGCCGGGGCCGCTCGTTGCCGATCATCATGATCAGCAGCGGGATCTCGCCCTGGTCGCTCCCCCCGAACTCCTCGGCGTAGGAGACGCAGTCGAAGCCGAGTGCCACCCCGCAGCCGGTCCCCGCGGCGGACGCGGCGGTGTAGACGGCCTGGGCGGTGGCGCCGACGACGGCGTTGACGAGGCGCAGCCCGCGGTCGCCGACGGCGTCCAGCACCGTGTGCGTACGCACGACCGGCACCAGCACGGCGGCGGCCTGCTCCAGGTTGTAGTTGGCGAGGAAGTAGTTCTCCTGGAGGAAGAGCCCGTGGTCGCCGGTGCGTATCGGCACCAGTTCGCCGGTGTCCCGGTCGTACGCGTACAGGCCCGCGGGCACCCCGCGTACGTGGTTGACGAAGACGAACAGCCGGGTGAGCGGTGCCGCACCGGGCGTCTCGGCGTCGCTGTCCAGGGTGCCGGCGGAGACGGCCGCGGCGAGCGCGGCGGACAGCCGGGCCGGGTCGAGCGGGTCGGCGGAGGTGAACCGGCCGAAGCTGCTGCGGCGTTGCCGCAATGCCCGGCGCACGGTGGCGTCCAGCGGGGCCGGTTCGGGCAGCGGGACACGGTCACCGGCGGGCGCGGGCGCGGGCCGGGCGAGGGCGGGGGCGAGGGCGCCGGGTGCCGGCCGGTCGGAGGCGCCTTCCACGGTGGCGGCGTGGACCTGGCGCAGGGTCGGGAAGGTCAGGACGCGGCGGGACTTCTCGGAGGGCGAGCGGCGCACGCGGGCACCAGGTGTCTCCGGGGCGGGTGCGGCCGGTGCGCGGCCGGCCCAGCGCAGCGGTACGACGGCGAACACCCCGTCCTCCTCGGGGTCCAGACCGAGCAGCCGGCCGAGGCGCGGCTCGTCGAACCAGAGGGCGCTGCCGAGGTGCAGGCCGTGGGCGCGGGCCCAGATGCGCCAGGTCTCCAGGAGGGCACCGATGTCCATCGTGATGGCGTGGTAGGAGAAGCTGTTGTACTTGAAGGAGTTCTGCCAGAACGTCACGCCCAGGACGAGGAACTGGTCGGTGTCCGCCACCTCCGCCACCCCCGCCGTCCCCGCCAAGTCACCGAGGGCGGCGCGGACTTCACCGGTGACGTCGCCCGACAGCAGCCGGGCGAGCCGGTGGTGGGGGGTGTCGTAGTAGTAGACGCCCGGCGCGAGCGGGCCGCTCGCACCGCTGACCCAGTGGATGCCGATCGGGTAGAGACCGCCGCCGGACGAGGTGCCCCGCGACCAGTTGGCCTGGCTGTGCAACGGCAGGGAGCCCAGGTCGGAGTTGGCCTGGACGGCAAGGCGGCGACCGGTCAGACCGTAGGAGTCGCGGAGCATCGCGCCGAGCAGCGGCAGCGTGAACTCCCCGGTGCCGCGCGGCCCGAACAGGCCCCGGCCGACACGGGCGTCCGCCGCGCAGCCGCCGTCGGGCAGCGGGAAGGACGGGGCGCCGGGGAAGTGCTTGCCCTTGCGCGGGCGGTCGGCCCAGTCGGGCACGAAGTCGGCCGGCTCCATGGGGGTCCTGCCCCGCCGCATCACCGCGGTCGCGTACTCATGGGCGTATCCCATGGTCACTCCCTCTCCTGCTCGTCTGTGGTGGACGCTTGTGCTCGTCTGTGGGGTGGGCACCGGCCTGTGAGGGCCGATGCCGGGGGTGGGGCTGGTGCCGGGGTGGGGGGCTGGCGCGGGTGGTCAGGGGAAGGGATGCGGGGCCGGGTTGAGGTCGTGCGGTGACAGGTCGTCCTCGCGCAGTCCGGCCTCGCGCAGGGCGGTACGGGTGCGGGGCATCAGCGGGCCGCGCTGGCGGCTCCACCCGAAGTCGATCGGAATCAGCCCCGGGACCAGGACCTTGACCGTCCGGAAGCCCAACGGCCGCTGTTCGGGGGCCGTCTGGTCGACGACCACCACGTCGAAGCCCCGCGCGGTGACGGCGGCGACGCACGCCTCCACGTCGTCGCGCAGGTCGGGCGAGGGGTGCGGCGCGTCGGGCCCGGAGCCGAGCGAGGCCAGCGGCACCCGGTCCGCCTCGTCCCGGCCGCGCAGCAGGAAGTCGGTGTACCGGCCCATCTCGGGCAGCCCGTACAGCAGCGGATGGTCGTGCAGGACGCGCACCTCGCCGAAGTCGCCCGCCATACGGCGCAGTCGACGCTCCTCGCGGGCCGTGCGGCGGCGGAGGTTGACCGAGTCCGTGGCGATCTCGCACAGCCCGGCGGCCAGCGCCGCCTCGGGATCGAGGGAGGCGCCCGCGCCGAAGCACAGCAAACCCGGCCCTCCGTCGACGCGTTCGGCGACGGCGGTCACCACCGGCACCGGGAAGGTGACCCGCGTGTCGAAGAACCGGGCCCGGTAGCCGTACATCGCCAGCCGGTCGACCATGGCACGGGTCGCGGGCCGGGTGCTGCTCGCCGGGTCGATCTCGGGCAGCCGGGCGCGCCCGAACCAGGCCAGCAGGAAGGCGTCGCGCTCGACGGTCTCCATCAGCCCGTGGTGGACGGCCTCGACCAGACTGCCGCCGGAGGCACAGCCGTTGGAACTCTCCTGCACGAAGCGCCGCCGGATGCCGCCGGGGGCGTGGTAGTACGCCACCACCTCCGGTACGAGGACGGGCCGGGCGTCGCGCAGCGACCAGCCCCACACCCAGGCCACCGGACGGTCCGGTGCGAACCGGGGCGCCTCGGGATCGGCCTCGTGGAAGGCGTCGGAGTACAGGCCGGTGACGCGCGGGTCGAGCGCCGCGTCCCCGAGTTCGTCGAGGGCGGCCGTGACCACGGTGTTCCTGCCACGGGCCCGCATTCCGGCGTAGCGCTCCAGGCCCTCCAGCAGGCCGACGCGCACGCTCGTACCGTAGGCGCCGGTGTGGCCGCCCCAGTAGCACTCCCGCAGGTAGGCGCCGGAGCGGGTGGTGAACGCGCCGACCGTGGAGGAGGTGGACGCGGAGGTCAGGTCGGGGGCGACGGACGGGCCGAGCATCCCGGTGACCGGGTTCGCGAACGCCTCCAGGGAGAGGTCGTACGCCTCCAGCGGGCGCAGCCGGAAGCTGTCCGGGGCGTGCTTGGGGGTGGGTTCGAGGGTGATCCGGGCGGCGTCCGCGCTGTCGTCGGGGCGCGCCGCGCAGGACGGGCACTCGCCGTCGGGCACCAGCGGGAACCGGGCGACGTGCAGGGTCTCCAGATCCAGCAGCCACACCCACGGATGGCGGGCGGCAGGCCGCTGCCGGCCCGCCGCGGCGACGAGCGCGGCGAGGGCGTCCACCGCGAAGCCGGCCACCCAGGGCGGGCTGCCGGTGGCGTGGGTCCGGCCGCCCCGCTCCAGGGCGTCCCGCAGGAACCCGGCTCGCACCGCCTGCCAGCGCCGGGCCAGACACTGCGGGCAGCCCGCGGCGCCGGCCCGGGGGACGGGGCCGACCACGGCGTGGTGCCCGTACAGGCCCACCGGCACGACACCGGGAGTGAACTCCTTTGGCCTGGCGGTCAGTTCGTCGCGTACGCCGAGCGGGGCCACCACGGCGGGGGGCGTCCCGGGACGGCGACCGGCGCGGTCCGCGAGGGCCGTGGTGAGGGCGGCGCACACCGCGTCCCACGGTTCGCGGGCCGCGACAGCGGGCGGCGCCACTGTGGACTCCGTGGACTCCGCGGACTCCGCGGACACAGTCGCCCTCCGCACCGTCGCTGCGGGCAAGGCCTGCGTGGGCCCGACCTCTGTGGTCTCGGCCTCTGTGGGCAAGGTCTCCGTGGGCCCGGCCTCTGTGCGCAAGGCCCGCGTGGACACAGCCTCAGTGGGCACAGCCTCAGTGGGCACGGCGCTCGTGTCCTGTCAGCAGGACCCGCACCGCGTGGACCTGGCCAGCGGCGAGGTCGGGCGCGGTGACCTCGGCCGCGAACGTGTCCCGGCCCGCGCCGGCGAGGCTGTCCAGCACGGCGGCCCAGCTGGTGGCGCTCTCCGGCAGCGTGTCGGCGTCGGCGTCGGCTTCGGCGGCGACCAGGGTGGCGGCCTCCAGGTCGGCCCACAGTGGGTCGCCGGTGTCGGGTGCGCCCCCGGCGCGGCGCAGTTGCTCGGCGCCGAGCAGATCGCGCAGCGCCTCCAGCACCGCCTCGCGCGGGCGCAGACCGCTGCCCGCCCTCCAGCGCACCTCGCCGGTCTCGACGTCGGTGAGGCGGGCCAGGGCGACGGGCAGGCCGTGGCCGCCCGCGGCGGTGAGGTCGAGGACCTCCGCCGAGACGCCCAGGTTGTCCGCCGAGCGCAGCAGGAAGAGGAGTTCGGGGTCGCCGGTCAGGGAGTCGGGGTCCACGACGGGCAGCGGGGCGGTGCGGCGCAGCGCCTGGTGCAGCGCGTCGTGGGCGAGGGCGGTGCGCAGGGCCCGGACGAGCGCGGCGCGCGGGCTGCCGGCCGCGCCGGTGCCGGCCGAGGTGCGCTCGAACAGGCCCTGGTCGTTCCAGCCGCCGAGGGTGCGGAGCGCGCCGGCGGGCACCAGTACGGTCCGGCCGTCGAGCAGCGAGACGGCCTCGCTCCAGTGGGCGACCCGGTCGGCGGGCACGTCGAGACCGCTGGAGACGGCGAGTGCGGCGGGAGCCACCCGGCTCCACTTGGAGACGGCCGCCTCCAGCGCCGGCCCCTCCAGCACCCGTGGCGGTACGACGTGTTCGGCGTACACCTCGGCGGCGCGGAAGAGCGCGGCGAGACGCGCACCGGCGACGTGATGGACGTCGGCCGCGGACACCTCGCGCACCCGGCCGGGCGCGAGGCCGAGGCGGACGGTGCTGACCTTCAGCGGGGTCTGCTCCCAGTCGTCGTCGGCGTACGCGGTGAAGACGCCGGCGGCCTCGTGGACGAGGACGTCACGCAGTTCGAGCTCCGTGAGGGCGGCCGTGGCGGCGTCCTCGTCGGCGGCGCCGTCGGCCGGGAGCGTGCCGGGCGCGTCGTCGGCGTGAGGTGTGCGCAGGGTGTCGTAGGCGTGAGGTGTGCGCAGGGTGTCATCGGCGTGGGGCGCGCGCAGCGCGTCGCCGGTGGGCGCCGCGAGGCCGGCCGCGTCCGGCTCGTCCACGGTGGCGCAGAACCGGCAGCGCGGGTGCGGCAGCAGCGGCTCGGTCAGCACGTCGAGGGAGTCGAGGTCCTGGACGACGACCCGGCTCCGGGTCTCGGCGGGCAGCGCCCCGGTGACCAGGCGGAACACCTCGAAGGCGAGGAGGTTGCCGAGCATCCCGGCGAGCGGTCCCGACACGTCGGGCGCGGGCGCGCCGAGTGGTGCGGCGGGACCTACGGCGGCCCACAGATCGGCGCTGTCGGCTGCCTCCGCTCCCGCGCCGAGCCGCAGGGCGGCGCAGCACCAGCAGCCGGGGGTGCCGGCGGTCATCACCGGGCCGACGACGGCACGGTTGCCGAACGTCCAGGCGGCGAGCAGCCGCCGCCCGGCGGGCACGCCCTCGGTGAGCAGCCGCAGCGTCTGGCGGGGCGCCTCCGGCCCGGTGACCAGGACGGTGTCCCAGCCCTCCAGGTCCTCCCAGCCGTACGCGCCGCCGACGGGCTCGGGCAGCCGTGCGAGGGTCGGGGCACAGCCCGACTCGGCGAGGTCCGCGGCCTCCGCGTCGAGGTCGGCGACGCCCTCCACGCCGTGGAGTTCACGGCGCAGCGAGCCGTCCGACGGCGCGGCTCCGGTGACGGCCACGGCGGCGCAGCCGTTGCGGAGCAGACCGAGGGCGGCCCAGCGGGCCAGGGCGTCGTCACCGAGGACCGCGACCCGGGTGGAGCGGAAGCGGTGGAACCGTCCGGGCGCGTCGTCCGCGTAGTGGTCGAGGTAGTCGAGCTGGTGGGCGAAACGCGCGGCGACCTGCGGCGCGAGCGCGTCCGCCGGGGGTCTCGGCCCGGCGTCCCGGGCGAAACCACGCGCGTAGAGTGCGCGCACGAGTTTGACCACCATGTCGCGGTGCAGGTCCCCCAGACCGGCGCACAGCTCCTCGACCCGCCGCTCGCCGTCCAGGTGCGGCACGATCAGCGTGGCGAAGCGGTACGCGGACTGTGTGGCGACGTTGAAGCCGCCGTGAGCGTTGTGGAAGAGCACGCCGTCCGGGGTCTGGGTGTAGAGCACGTCCCTGCGGATGCGGGGCCGCGACTGGACGATCTCCTCGTAGGAGGCGGGAGCGTGGGCCATGGCGTGCGAAACCTCCGGGAATCAGCGGGACGGTCAGCCGGCGGCCGACGGGGGGAGGTCCGTCGGGTCGTGCGGGGCGGAGGCCGGGAGGCTGGTGCCGGCCGCCTGGACGAAGAGCCGCAGCAGGTCGTGGACGCGGTAGCGGCCGGACGGACCCTCCTCCAGCAGCCCGGCCTCCACGAGCGTGCGCAGGACCAGCGCGCCCGGAGCGAGCGGAGAGGCCCTGCCGAGGCCGTTCTGCTGCTCGGGGATCGCGGGCGGCGGGATGCCGCCGCGGGGCAGTGCGGCCGTACCGCCGGGCAGTGCGGCCGCACCGCCGGGCGGTTCGCCGCGCAGCACGGCGAGTTGGAGGTCGCGCAACGCGGGGCCGGGCTCGACACCGAGTTCGGTCGTGAGGTGGGCGTGGATCCTGCGGTACTCGGCGAGCGCCTCGGCGCGCCGCCCGGAGCGGTACAACGCCTCGATGAGCAGGGCCGAGAGCCCTTCGTGCCCGGGGTCGGCGTGCACCGCCTCACGGGCCTCGGCGATCATCTCGCGGTGCCGGCCCAGGCGCAGTTCGCCGTGGAAGACCCGCTCGACGGCGAGGAGCCGTTCCTCGGCAAGGCGCGGGACGTGGTCGCGGTGCAGTTCGTCGGAGTGGACGTTGCCGAGCAGCGGGCCCTTCCACAGCCGCAGAGCGGCCCGGCCCAGGTGGAGCGCGGACTCGGGGTCGTCGCTGGCGCCCGCGCGGGTGAGCAGGCCGCGGAACTGGAGCAGGTCGAGGGTGTCGGCGTCGGCGTGCAGCCGGTAGCCCCCGGGTACGGCCTCGATCGCCCGGTCGGCGACGCCGTACTTCGAGAAGAGCCTGCGCAACCGCAGGACGCAGGTGTGCAGCGCCGAACGCCCGCCCGCCGGGGGCCGGTTGCCCCAGACCACGCGCTGGAGCAGGTCGGCGGAGACGACGGCGCCGGGGTGGAGCAGCAGGGCGGCGAGCAGGGAGGTGGGTCGTGAGGGCTGCAGCACCACGGTCTCGCTGCCGTCGGTGATGGCGAGCAGGCCGAGAACCAGGAACCGGGGGCGGCCGGCGGCTGCTGCGACGGGTAACGTCTCGGGGAGGGCGCCGTCGGGCGCGGGAGCACCGGTCTTCACCACAGCCTTTCGCATCGCACGGTGGGGTGTCGCACGAGGTGGTGCATCAACTGCCGTACCCAGCAACGGTGTTGTGCACGCCGTGTGTGTGGCGTGTGCACATGTCCGCTACCGAGAGGGGAACTTAGATTCGATCGGGCCGTGGCGTCCAGAGGTTGGCGTGAAACAACGAGTTACGTGTTGGATCACCGGAGCCCGGCGAGGGTGCGGTGTTGGCGCGCGGGACGCCGGGGCCCTACGCTCCCGGTGAAGTACGTCGGCATGTCCCGCACCAGCACACTCAGTGGAGGATCCATGGCGTGGTGGGCCCTGGTCCCGGTCGTCTCGATGATCACCGGGCCCCTCGCTCTGTACGTCATCAGCCGGCGCAAACGCCGGAGGGACGAGATCGAGGACTGAGAGGGCTGGGGGCCTGAGGGGTTTGAGGGGCCTGAGGGTTTGAGAGGTCTGAGGGTTTGAGAGGCCTGGCGCGGCCGACGAGCGGGCGGGCGGCTCGCTGACGCGGCCATGGGTGCGGGCGCAATGATTGCGCCCGCGAAGAATCTCGGTCCGTTCCGGTTCCGGACCAGGCGTGCTGTTCCTGAGATCAGACCTCCAGTTCCTGAGACCGGACCTCCTGTCCCTGGGGCCGGACCTCCTGTCCCTGAGACCGGACCTCCTGTCCCCGGGGTCAGGCCTCCTGTTGCTCGAGGGCGGAGGCCGGGGTCCTGCTCACGTACCACCCGTCGGCCCGGGGCACGAACACGTCGGCCGGCCAGCCCGCCGTCTCGACGGCGGCCTGGTACACGGCGTCGCCGAACTTCACGATGGCCTGCCGCGGGTCCGGCAGCCGCCTCAGCGAGTCCCACGGCAGCAGCATCAGACCGGCCTGCGGATACCAGTCCGCACCCTCGACACCGTACGACCGGCCCTCCAGGCCCTCCGGCTGGGGCCAGATGTACGCGTACATGCCGATGGGGGGCACCGGGGCGTTGTTCATCTTCGTGTTGTCGAAGGAGAACCCCACCGAGACATACGCGTTGAGCTGGGCGTTCTGCATGAACGGCGGGCCGTGCGGCGGCGGCGCGGTGTGCAGTGCCCGGTGCCGGGTGGCGGACAGGTCGAACCCGCCCCACATCACCCCGACCCGGGGCCGGTGTCCGAGGAAGGGTGCCTGCCACGCTTCGAGCCCGTCGGCGGCGCGGCTCATCGCCTCCCACATCAGCCGGGCCGCCGGGGCGTCCCACGTGCGGACGGCCCGGTCGTCCTCGAAGGTCGCCGGGGCGCCCGGGATCTCGCAGATCAGCGAGGTGCGCGGGCGGCGGATGCCGAGGTCGGACACCGCCGCGCAGAACGCCGAGAAGAACGAGGCGACCGACTGCCCGGTCAGGGGCAGCGTCCGCGTCTCGCTGTCGGTCTCGATGACGACGTCGCCGTCGAGCAGGCGGTAGTGCACCCGGAAGGCCGTGCCCCGCTGCCGGAACGTGGGCGTGCTCAGCCCTCGGGGCGTCACCTCCAGGACGATGTTTCCCCACCCCGCCTCGAAGGGTGCGTCGAGGGTGTACTTGCCCGCGACCTGTACCACGCGGTTCACGTAGTCGACCATGGGAGCCAGGTCGTCGTGGACCAGTGCCGGCCACACGTCCAGACGTTCGCTCACGGAAAGCCTCCCAGTGTGTCGAGGGACCGGCCGCAGCGGCGTGAGCGGGAGGCCCGCGCCTCGTCCCGGAGACCGGGCGGCGACGGATCGGCCTCGGCCGCGACGTGCGACCGCCTCCTCATTCTCGCCCGGGGCCCGTGGGAGGGCATGTTCTGCCGGATCGCGGCGCCCGTGGAACGATGGTGCGAAGGCGCCGCGAGCGGTGCCGGTACCTGGTGAGAATCCGTATCAGCGGCTGGGGCGTGTCCCGCGAAGAGGTACGGAGCGGTACGAGGCGGTACGGGGCGGTACGAAGCCTTCGAAGCGGTACGGCGGCCCGTGCCTCAGGGTGCCCGCCGGCGCGAACTCCCCCCGGGCGGAAGGGGCTCAGCATGGCGTCGCCCGAAACCACCGGCACGGACGGACCCGGCGGCGGGTCCGGTATGTCTGGGATGTCCGGGATGCAGTTCGGCATCTTCACCGTCGGTGACGTCACCACCGATCCCACCACGGGGCGTACACCCACCGAGGCGGAGCGTATCCGCGACACCGTGGCCATCGCGCGCAAGGCCGAGGAGGTCGGCCTTGACGTCTTCGCCACCGGTGAGCACCACAACCCGCCCTTCGTGCCGTCCTCGCCGACCACCCTGCTCGCCTACATCGCCGCGCAGACCCGGCGGATCATCCTGTCGACCTCGACCACCCTGATCACGACCAACGACCCGGTCAAGATCGCCGAGGACTTCAGCGTGCTGCAGCACCTGTCCGGCGGGCGCAGCGACGTCATGCTCGGGCGTGGGAACACCGGCCCCGTCTATCCGTGGTTCGGACAGGACATCCGCGAGGCGATCCCGCTGACCGTCGAGCACTACGACCTGCTGCGCCGCCTGTGGCGCGAGGAGACGGTGGACTGGGAGGGCAAGTTCCGTTCCGCGCTGCAGGGTTTCACCCTCGCGCCGCGCCCCCTGGACGACATCCCACCCTACGTGTGGCACGCCTCCATCCGTACACCCGAAGTGGCCGAACTGGCGGCCTACTTCGGGGACGGGTTCTTCGCCAACCACATCTTCTGGCCCGCCACCCACACACAGCGGATGGTGCAGCTGTACCGCCGCAGGTTCGCGCACTACGGCCACGGCACGCCGGAACAGGCCGTCGTGGGCCTGGGCGGACAGGTGTTCATCCGGCCCAACAGCCAGGACGCCGTGGACGAGTTCCGCCCCTACTTCGACAACGCCCCGGTCTACGGACACGGCCCCTCGCTGGAGGAGTTCACCGAACTGACCCCGCTGACCGTCGGATCACCGGCCCAGGTCATCGAGAAGACCCTGAACTTCCGCGCCTACGCCGGTGACTACCAGCGGCAGCTGTTCCTGATGGACCACGCGGGGCTCCCGGTCAAGACCGTACTGGAACAACTCGACCTGCTCGGCGAGGAGGTCGTACCGGTGCTCCGCAGGGAGTTCGCCGTCGGCAGGCCGGCCGACGTCCCGGCGGCGCCGACCCACCAGTCGCTGCTGCGCGCCCGGACGGAGCACGCGAAGGCGGACTCCACGGGCGAGAACGAAGAGGATCCGGGAGAACGATGAAACTCACCATCATCAGCGGCGGCCTGCGCGAGCCGTCCTCGACACGCCTCCTCGCCGACCGGCTGGCAGCGGCCGTGACCCGGGAATTCGACCAACTCGGCGATCCGGCCGTCCCGTCCGTCGTGGAACTGCGCCCACTGGCCCACCCCATCATGGACACGATGCTGACCGGGTTCACCGGGGAGGCACTGGAGAAGGCGTTCGAGGAGGTCGCGAGCGCGGACGGCGTCATCGCCGTCACCCCCGCCTTCAACGCCTCCTTCAGTGGACTGTTCAAGTCGTTCTTCGACGTCCTGCCGGAACAGACCCTCGCCGACATGCCCGTCCTCATCGGCGCGACCGGCGGGACCGAACGCCACTCCCTCGTCCTGGAACACGCACTGCGACCGATGTTTTCCTACCTGCACGCGATCGTCTCCCCACGGCCCGTCTACGCCGCGACCAGCGACTTCGGCACCCGGACCGGCTCGGCCCTCGCAGAACGCATCAACTCCGCCGCTGCCGACTTCGCCCGCCTCCTGCGCGCCTGCGGCCCACGCACCCGGCACGAGGTGGGCGAGGATGACTTGGCGACGATGCAGCGGCTGCTCAGCGACACGTAATCGCTCCGCTGGGCGGCAGGTGCAATGTCTGCGGGTCCGTCGTGGCTGTTCGCGCAGTTCCTCGCGCCCCTTGGGGGTGTTGCCTGTCAGGCGTCAATTGCGTGTGGGATCGGTCTGGTTCACGTGCCGTTTGGTGTGCGTTTGTGGGCCGCGTTTCCGGCTGTTCGGCGACACGTTGGCGCTCCGCTGGGTGGCCAGTGCGATGCCTGCGGGTTCGTCGTGGTTGGTCGCGCAGTTCCCCGCGCCCCTTTGGGGCGTTGCCGGCCAGGCGTCAATTTCGCGTGGGTTCCGTCCGGTTCGACCGTCCCTTTGGTGTGCGCAGCACACGGAGGCCGGCGAGGCTCTGGAGGGTCATTGCTGCGGCTGCCGTGGTGGTGACGGTGAAGCCGCCGTGTGGGCCGAGGGAGTCGATCGCCCAGCCGGAGAGCGCCGTTGCCGCCGCTGAGCCTGCCGCGCTCGCCGAGCCGAGCCAGGAGAACGTCTGGGTCAGGACGGCCCGGTGGACGGTCGACTCGGTGAGGACGGAGAGGAGCACCAGGAGGGGCGGGATCGTGACGCCGGTCAGGATGACGACCAGTCCGAGCCCGAGGGGGGAACCGACCTCGAAGAGCAGCAGCGTGCCGAGCGTCAGCGCACTGGTCGCCGTCAACAGTTGCACTGGGGGTGCGGTCCGCCACCGGCGCAGCCCGTACAGCCATCCGGCCAGCAGGCCGCCGCAGTTGGAGACGGCGAAGACCGGGCCCCCGGCATCGGGTGCGCCGTGTTCCACCACGAACGCGGTCACCGACACCTGCATCGCTCCGAAGAAGACGCCGAGGGCGAGATTGAGGCCCATCAGCACGAGGACGTCACCGCGCAGCAACAACCGGTCCGCACGGACGTGCAGGGAGCCCGTGACCGCCGGCGGCGGCGCGCTGCCGCGCTGCGCCGCGAGGAGCAGACCGCCGGTCACCGTCAAGGAAGCGGCCAGCACCGTGCCGGCCACGGGATGTCCGGCCGCGGCCAGTGCGCTGACCGACGCCGGGCCCACGAGGTAGCCCACCGCGTTGCCGAGGGACTCCAGCGCGAACGCGGTGGGCAGTTCCGCTGACCGGCCAGTGCGCAGCAGCCCCGCCCAGCGCGCCGCGGACATCGCACCGAGCTGGGGAACGCTCGCCCCGACCAGCGCACCGCCCAGGGCGAGCAGCGGATCGGGGGCGTCGGTGGCGGTCAGGGACAGCAGGACGGCGACCGCGACGGCGTGGGCCAGCAGGGAGGGCGGCAGGACGCGGGTCTGCCCGAACCGGTCCACGAGCCGGGCCAGTTGTGGCGCCACCAGCGCCTCGGTCACCGCGAACGCGCCGGTGACCAGGCCGGCCGCGGCGAAGGTGCCGGTCCGGCTGTGCACGAGCCAGACGATGCCGAGGCCGGTCATCGCGATGCCGACGCGTCCGAGCGACGCCGGAAGGAAGAAGGCCGCCGCGCCCGGAGTACGCAGCAGGGCACGGTAGTTCGCCGAGGGCACGGCGAGTCCATTTCGCCGCCCGGCGGGGCGGGCCACCTCGGTCGTCGGTGCCCGGACGTACCGACCTGTGGTTGCCGCCTGGAACCGTCCAGTGCTGGCGCGGAGAGGGGACACGCGCTCCGCACCGACTCCGTCACCGGGCAGAAGTCTCGATGTGTGGTTGGCCGTTGAGAACCTGTGGCTGTGAATCTGTGGATGTGAGCTCAGCGCTGCGGATCCGGCGCCGTGAATCCAGCGCTGCGGATCCGGCGCCGTGAATCCGCTCTGCGAATCTACGACCGTTTCCTGCCCAGCCGCAACGCGTGCAGCGCCGTGCCGAGGTCCGCGACGGCGGTGGGGTCGGTCAGGGAGCGTTCCGTCAGTTCCTCGATCCGGCGCAGCCGGTAGCGGACGGTGTTCGGGTGGATGTACAGCTGGCGGGCCGCGTCGGCGGCGACGCCCTTCGCGGTGAACCAGTGCCCGAGCGTCTGCAGCAGCCGGGCCCGCTCGGGCGCCGGGAGTTGAAGGACCGGGCCCAGCACGACCTCGACCAGGCGAGCCGCCTCGGTGGGGGCGGCGGCGACCAGCATGGCCAGGGGGCTGTCGTCGAAGAGCGCCACGCCGGGACCGTCGCCCGGCAGCCCGCTCAGCGCCAGCCGGGCGAAGCGCAGCGCCTGCGGTGTGTCGCGCAGCGACTCGAAGCGGGGGCTGACGCCCACCCGGGCCCGATGGGGCAGCAGCGCCCGCTGGCTCACCGTCTCGGCGTCGGGACGGGTCAGCGCGAGCAGCCCGATCTGCTGGTCGGGCAGCAGCCGCCAGGCCGACGGGACACCCGTACGGCGCAGGTCCGCCTCGATGCCGGGCAGCGGCTCGCTTCCCGGATCCGGTACGGAGGCGGCCACGACCGCGTACGGGCCCCGCTCCGGCAGGCCGAGCTGGCGTGCCGTCTCCCACAGTGTCGTCCGGTCCGCGAGGGCGCCCGTGAACAGCGCCTCCACCAGGGCCGAGCGCCGCACCTCACGCTGCAGGGCCAGCTCGGCGCTGGCCTCGCGGTAGGCGGCGGCGACGGCCTCCGCGTAGCGGCCGAACTGCGCCCAGATCTCCGAGGACCCCGCCACCAGGTGGGCGTCCGTCACCTCCGGATGCCGCTGGGCCTCGTCGACCAGCTGCGACCACAGGTACTCGAAGCCGATCCGGTAGGCGCGCAGCGTGTCCGCGAGCGGCACCCCCTGTTCGGCCCGCAGCCGGCCGGTCTCCTCCGCCGGCCGCACATCGGGCTCCGCGTCGATCGCGAAGCGCCCGAGCAGATGCTCGGCGTTGGCCGTACAGGACTCGTCCAGCGACGCGAAGGGGATCAGTGACTCGTCGGCGTAGGACTCGACCTCGGCGCGGATGCGCCGCGCCATCCGCTCACCCAGGTCCGGCAGCCGTACCCGCAGGGCCGCGCTCACATCGGAGAGACTCATTCCCGCAGCGTACGGCGTGGTCTTTGTTCCCGGAAACAATCCACGGGCGCGTGTGCTGTTCGCCCGGCCATGGATCCCCCGCGGCCAGGAGGTGAACATGCGGAGAGCGTCGGCAGGGGCGTCCGGCGCAGCGATCATGCATGCAAGGAGGCATCATGGCCAACCTGGCGGATTTCCTGGCGCGGGCGGCGGCCGACCGGCCCGAGAGCGCCGCGCTGCGGCTGGGCCCGGCGACCTTCACCTACGCCGATCTGGACCGGCTGAGCGCCCAGGCCGCCGCACTCCTGCGCACCGAGGGCCTGCGCGCCGGTGACCGGGTCGCCCTGATGCTGCCGAACACGCCCGAGTTCGTCGTCCTGTACTACGGCATCCTGCGCGCCGGCGGCATCGTCGTACCGATGAACCCGCTGCTCAAGGAGCGGGAGACCGAGTACCACCTGCGGGACTCCGGGGCGGTGCTGCTCTTCGAATGGCACCAGGCACCCGGCGGGGGCGCCCAGGGCGCGACCGCGGCCGGGGTGCGGCACATCCCGGTCGAGCCCGCCGCCTTCGCCGCCGAGCTGGCCCGGCTGGAGCCGTACCGGGAGATCGCCCCCGTCGCCCACGACGATGTCGCCGTGCTGCTCTACACCTCCGGCACCACCGGCCACCCCAAGGGCGCCGCGCTCACCCACGCCGGACTGCGCCACAACACGGAGGTCACCGCGCACCATGTGCTGCGGATGACGTCCGAGGACGTCATCGTGGGCTGTCTCCCGCTGTTCCACATCTTCGGGCAGACGTGCACGATGAACGCCGCCGTGCGCGGCGGTGCCACGCTCGTCCTGGTGCCCCGCTTCGACCCGCGGACCGTGCTCGACGCCATCGCCCGCGAGCGCGCCACCATCTTCGAGGGCGTGCCCACCATGTACGCGGCACTGCTCCAGCACCCGGGTGCCGAGGACGCCGACGTGTCCACGCTGCGCATGTGCGCCTCCGGCGGCGCGTCCCTGCCCGTGGAGGTCCTGCACGGGTTCGAGTCGCGCTTCGGCTGCATGGTGCTCGAAGGCTTCGGCATGTCCGAGACCAGCCCCGTCGTCTCCTTCAACCACCCCGACCGGCCGCGCAAGGCGGGCTCCATCGGCACCCCGATCCGGGACG
Source organism: Streptomyces sp. NPDC048297 (assembly GCF_043201585.1). NCBI lineage: Bacteria > Bacillati > Actinomycetota > Actinomycetes > Kitasatosporales > Streptomycetaceae > Streptomyces > Streptomyces sp. NPDC048297. The sequence goes on along the minus strand of NZ_JBICZA010000002.1, from coordinate 81,641 downwards.
TCGAGGTGCGCCTGCTCGACGACGACGGCAAGGACGTGGCCGAGGGCGAGGTCGGTGAGCTCGCGGTACGCGGACCGAACGTGATGAAGGGCTACTGGAACCGCCCGGAGGAGACCGCCGCCGCCATCCCCGACGGCTGGCTGCGCAGCGGCGACCTGGCCCGCCGGGACGAGGACGGCTACCTGTACATCGTCGACCGGAAGAAGGACCTCGTCATCCGCGGCGGCTACAACGTCTACCCGCGCGAGATCGAGGAGGTCCTGCACGAGCACCCCGCCGTCGCCCTCGCCGCCGTCCTCGGCATCCCCGACGAGAGGCTCGGCGAGGAGGTGGCGGCCGCCGTCGTCCTGCGTCCGGGCGCCGAGGTGAGCGCCGGGGAACTCCAGGAGTACGTGCGCGAGCGGGTCGCCGCCTACAAGTACCCGCGCCACGTCTGGCTGATGGACGCCCTTCCCCTGGGCCCGAGCGGGAAGATCCTCAAGCGGGAGATCTCGGCCCCGGTGCACTGACCGCCGCCGGGCACCCCCCCCGCGCACGCCGCACGCGGGCACGGCCCGGCAGGCGCACGGTGACGCAACCCCCCTCCTGACCGGCCGAGTTCGATGCCCGGCCGGTGCCCGGATCCCGGAAAGCTGGTGCAAGATGTGCACCTGGGATTCGGACAGGGGGTTGTTGTGTTGCTGTTGGATCTCGATATGTTCGCACCGAACGAGCGTGTGGACGCCTTCCAGCACGCGCTGGACTTCTCGGTGCCCAACGACGTCGCCCACGAGGACGTGGAAGCAGGCGTCAGGGCCCGTTTCGAACTGTGGCGGGTCGGCGCCCTGGAGCTCTTCGAGGTGCACAGCACCGGGTTCCAGGTCCGCCGCACCGAGAAACACCTGCGGCAGCTGCGCGAACGGCCCGTCGTCTCCGTGACGTTGCAGACCCGGTCCACCGGGCGCGTCGAAGTGGCCGGACAGCGTCAGCAGCTCTTCCGCGCCGACGACATATCCGTGCTGCACGAAGTGTCCGCGCGGACCTACGGCTGGTCCGGTGTGGGCGCCTCCCAGGCCGTCATCATCGACGCGGAACGCCTCGCCCTGCCGGTCGAGACCGTGCTGACCGCGTCCTGCCGGCTCCGGGCCAGCCCGCTGTACGACCTCGTGCTCACGCACCTGCGCGAACTGTGGCGTGCCCCGGCCCGTATCGAGATCGACCCCGGCGCGACCGCCCTGGCGAACGCGACGACCGACCTCGTGCGCGCACTGCTCGTCTCGGCCGCCCACGACGCGGGAGAACCGCAGGTCCGGGCGGCCCTGGACGACACCCTCGTCACCCGGATCCTGTCGTACCTGCGGCACCACCTGACCGACCGCGACCTGACCCCCGAACGGATCGCCGCACACCACGCCATCTCCAAACGCCAGCTCTACACGGTGCTCGGCCGGGCCGGGGTCAGCCTGGAGCAGTGGCTCATCAGCGAGCGGCTCGAAGTGGCCCGCACGATGCTCGCCGCGCCGTCCCACCAGGGGTTCACGGTGGCCGCCGTCGCCGCGCAGTGCGGCTTCAGCAGCGCCAGCCACTTCAGCCGCCGCTTCCACGAGGCCTACGGGCTCACCCCGCGGGACTGGCGGCGGCGCGCGCACATGGAGGTGCCCTGGCTGGGGCAGACCCCATCCGACACGAGCCGTTCAGGCAGTTGACCCCTCGCGAGGAAATCTTGCCCAAGCGTGCAGTGACCACGTCAGCACGCCGGACGCACCGCCGCGACCGCTCAGCATGGTGGGGGCCGGACGACGCCGTCGTCCGGGCGGCGGTCAGAAAGGGGAGGGCGGTTCATGGAGCACGGGACGTCGGTGACGCCCGTTCTGCTCGACGCGGAGCGACTCGGTCGTGGCACCCAGTGGGCGTTCCTGCGCACGGCGATCGAGAACGTGGCCGAGGCGGGCGGTGCCCTCTGGCTCCGCGGCGAACCGGGCACCGGCAAGACGGTGCTGCTGGATCAGGCACACCAGTTCGCCGAGGGGCGGGGCCTTCGCGTCCTCAGGGTGAACGGCGCGCGGGCCGAGAGCGCCATCCCCTACGCGGCACTGCACCAACTGCTGTGGCCCCTGAGCGACCACATGCACAGGATCTCCGCCGTGGCGCGTGCCGTGCTCCGCCGGGTGCTGGAGACCGAGCAGAGCGGGCCGCCGCTCGCCCCCACGGTCACCGCGGCCACCATGGAACTGCTCGACAAGGTGGCCCGGGACCGCCCGCTGCTCGTCGCGATCGATGACCTGCACCGGGTGGACGCCGCCAGTGTGGCGGTCCTGTGCTTCCTGCGCCGGCGCGCCGGCGCGGCCCCGCTGCTCCTGGTGGCCACGGTGGGGGACGAGGCGCTCACCGCGATCGACCTCGCCGGCCCGCAGGTCCTCGCCATCGACCCGCTGTCCGACGAGTACGCGGAGCTGCTCCTGACCGAGTCGTGGCCCGGCCTGTCCGCCACGACACGCGCGCGCGTGCTCCGCGAGGCCGCCGGCAACCCTCTCGCCCTCGTCGAACTGCCGGCCGAGCTCTGCGAACCGGAACGACAGGGCCGGCTGCCGCTTCCCGACCACCTGCCGCTGGGGGAGAGGCTGGAGCGTTCCTTCTCACGGCACTTCGAGGCACTCGGCCCCGAGGCGAGGTTCACGCTGCTGCTGTGCGCGCTGGCCGACGCGGACGCCGGCGCCCATGCCGACGCGGACACGGACGACGACGCCGGTGATCAGGTCCGGAACATCGCCGACGCCGGTGATCAGATCCGTCACGTCGCCGACGCCGCCCGCGAGGCGGGCGTCACCGAGGCCGGGAGCCATCTGCGGGCGGCCCGCGAGCACGGCCTGATCCACGTCGACGACCGCCACCGGGTACGGTTCCGGCATCCGCTGATCGCCTCCTGCCTCGTCCAGACGGCGGAGGCCGGCGAACGCCGCCGCGCCCACGCGGCCTGGGCCGGCGTGCTGCCGCAGGGCGAGCCGCGCCAGGTCACCCACCGTGCCGAGGCCGCCCACGCCCCCGACGAGGCGGTCGCCGCCGCGCTCGTGGCAGCGGCCTGGGTGGCGCAGACGCGCGGCCACGACGTCGACGCGGCCTGCCTCCTCGCCCGCGCCGCCGCGTTCAGCGGCGGCGCCGAGCAGCGGGGCACACGTCTCGTCACGGCGGCCCGCGCCGCCGCCCGCGGCCACCACATCGCACTCGCGGCCCGACTGCTCGACCAGGCGATCGCGCACGGAGTGCCCGCATACAGCCGCAACGTCCTCGACTACACCCGGGCCCTCGTACGCCTGCACGCCGACGGCGACCCCGGTCCCGCCGTCGACCTGCTGCCCGCACTCCTCGACCGCCTGCCGGCCGAGGAGCGCGGACTGCGCCTCCCGGCGCTGTTCCTGCTCATGCTGGCCGCCGGCCTCACCGCGGAACCGGAGGCGTGGAAGGCGGTGGAGTGTCACATGGCGGGAACCCCGGAGATCTACCGCGTGGGCCTCGACGCCTGGAACGCCCCGATCCGCCACGCCAAGGGCGGACACGAACGGCTGGCCGCGGCGCTGCGCCTGGCGCCCGGCGACGCCCGGACGGCCGAGGCACGGGTGGAACTGTGGGCGGCCGCGGGCCTCGACGCCGTAGGAGACCACGCGCAGCGGTGGCACCGGATGGCCGACCGGTACCCGACCGCCACACAGGCCCTGGCCGACGCGGCCCTCGCCCACGACGACAATCTGCGCGGTCACTGGGGCCGCTGCCTCGCGCGCATGAAGTCGGCGGAGGCCCTCGCACGGGCCCGGGGCAGCGATCTCGACGCGGCCGTGTACGCGTGCACCGCGGCCTACGTCAGTGCCGCTCGCGGCGAGCGGGAAGCCGTGGCGGAACTCGTCGACAGGCTGCGCCCCTGGGCGGTCGCGCGTGGACTCACCTTCCTCGTCCACCGTCTCGACGCGCTGCAGGCCGCCTCCGCCCTCGCCGTCGGCGACTACGAGAGCGCCTACAGACACGCCACCATGCTCACGCCCCCGGGCGTCCTGCCCGCCACCGCCGGCCAGTTCCACCTGGTCTTCCTCGACCTCGTCGAGTCGGCCCTGCACACCGGCCGCACCACCGAGGCCCGCCACCACGTCACCGCCGGCCGGGCGGCGGGCATGCACCGCATCTCGCCCCGTCACACCTTCCTGCTGCTCGCCGCCGAGGCGATGACCAGCGACGACGCCGACACGGCGTACGCGTCCGTACACACCTCGCCCCACGCCGGCGCGTGGCCCTTCGAACTGGCACGGGTACGACGCCACCACGGAGCCTGGCTGCGCCGGCGCGGGCGCCGTGTCGAGGCACGCTGCCAACTGGAGTCCGCGCAGCGCGCGTTCGCCGTGCTGGAGGCCGAACCCTGGCGGCAGCGGACACTCCAGGAGCTGCGGGTCTGTGACGAACCAGGGCCGAGCGTCCCACAGGACGGATCCGGGGCACGGCTGACCCCGCAGGAGCAGCGGATCGCCGAACTGGTGGCCGCCGGGCTCACCAACCGGGACATCGGAGCCCGGCTGGGGCTGTCACCGAGGACCGTCGCGGGCCACCTCTACCGGATCTACCCGAAACTGAACGTGACGACGCGAGCCGGGGTCGCCCGCGCCCTGCACCCTGGACGGACGACATGACGCCGACCGGCGGCGGCCCGGAGCGCGTGATCAACCTCGCCGACTCCGCCGATCCGCGAGCCACTTCGGCCCCCCACGCCACGTCGACACCCCTCGGTGCCGCGACGGTGTCCACGTACCGGGGCGCGGCCGGCAGTCTGCTGCGCCATGATCCGGCTTTAGATGCCGACCATGAGGCGCTCCACGAGGCGTTCGTCGCCGTCGGCACCCAGAGCCGGGGCACGGCCGTCCTCACGGACCCGCGTCGCAGCATGCCCTGCGCGACCGGCGACGTGTTCCTCGTGGACATGGCCGAGCCGTGGGAGCTGCGCCAGTCGGACCCCTACCGGCTCCACCTCTTCCGGATCCCCCGGCGGGCGGTCAGCGCGTCCGCGGACGAACTGCGCGCCGCGCAGGGCGTGCACGGGCACACCGACGACTCGGTCACACGGATCCTGGCGCCGTTCCTCACGACGATCGCCGACTCCGCCGCCGCATACCCCGAACGGGTCGCCCGGGACCTCGCCGGACATGTCGCCGACCTGCTCGGCACCCTGGCCGCGTCCGCCGCCGGGCAACCGGCTGCCGAACCGGATGAGAGCGGTGGACGGCGTGCGATGCTCTGGCGGATCAGGCACTTCGTGAACGAGAACCTCGACGACCCCGAGCTGAGTCCCGAGCTGATCGCCGCCCGGCACCACGTCTCCGTGCGGTACGTGCACAAGGTCTTCGCCGACGAGGGCACGACGCTCAGCCGGTGGATCCGCCGGCGTCGGCTGGAGGAGTGCCGGCGCGAGCTGGCCCGCCTCGGCCCCACCGATCCCGCACCTTCCTTCGCGGCGGTGGCACGACGCTGGGGATTCGCCAACTCCGCGCACTTCAGCCGCAGTTTCCGCGCCGCGTACGGCATGTCGCCCAGTGAATGGCACCGCATCCGTACGGCGTCGGGCGACGACGCCCTGCGTGGGCCGCAGGCCGGTCAGGCAGGTACGACCGAGGACGGGTCCGGCGACGGACCGAACGCCCCAGGAGCCGCGCTGTGACCGCCCGCGCTGTGACCTGCGCCGTGACCGCCCGCGCCGTGACCGCCGGCGGCGCGCCAGTCGCGGGGCGACTGGCCGAACACCGACTTGAACGAGCGGCTGAAGTGGGCCGCGTTGCGAAATCCCCAGCCGCGCGCGACGGCCGAGATCGTCGGGGCCACGCTGCGACGCCGGGCGAGTTCGCGGGCGCACTCCTCGACACGACGCCGCTGGATCAGCTTGCGGACCGTCGTGTCCTCGGCCTCGAAGAGAAGGTGCAGATAGCGCAGCGAGACACGGTGTGCCTCGGCGATCCCCGTCGGGGACAGGTCGGGATCGCGCAGGTTGTCGTCGATGTGGCTGCGGATCCGCGTGATCAGCTCGCCGCGGGCGTCGACCGGCCCCGCGGGGGTACCCATGGCCTGCTCGTCGATGAGGGTGGCGAGGAGGTCGGCGACGTTCCCGGCCAGCCGGTCCCCGACCCGGGCCGGCGCCGGATCACCCTCGCGCGCCAGCCCGAGCAGAACCGGGCCCAGGAGCGCCGCCACCCCGCTCTCGGTGCGCAGCGCGCGCCCCGTCACCTGTCCGACGCGCGCCCAGGACGGGCCGAGCGCCCTGGAGGGCACCCGGACCAAGTGCATCCGGAACCGTCTTCGCTGCTCCAGCGAGAAGGGGCGTCGCAGGTCGATCACCGCCAGCTCACCCGGCTGCAGACTGGCGCTGCGGCCGTCCTGGTGGAACGCCGCGGTACCGGAGATCTGGAGGGCCAGCGCCAGGCGCGGGTCGGGAGCCGACGCGGCCAGTCTCGGGGTGCGGCTGAGCCGCAGCGGATCCGCTTCCACGGAGAGCACACGCACGTACCCGAGGTCGCGGGCCCACATCGTCCCGTCGTAGGGCTCCTCCGGCTGCTGCGGGACGACCCGCAGTGGGGACAGCCACTGCCGCACGCCGTTCTCCCACACCCTGTTCCTGTCCGCGTCCGGCACTGACGCCGTCATCATCACGGGGCGCACATCAACTCCTGGGTCCGGGCTGCCAATCGGCGGGGCGGACGGGCCGAGGCGACGCCTTCCCGCACGCCGATTCTGTGACCGCGCAGGCCAGGGCGGTTAGGTCATCTGACGGGTTCCGAACCGCAATATGCCGCTTGTGCAGAGCCGGTCATACATCGTGCACGGATGCGCATCGTGCCGTGCGCGCGTTCGCGCACCCGGTGGCGCGCTTCCCTCTAGAGTCGCGGGCACGATCACCCCCACTCAGCAGGAGATCGCGTGTGCCCCGACGAAGCGTCACCGACCTGGCCGCCCGCACTGGAGCGGGAGGCCGCAGAGTTCGTCCACCGGTACACGTGCCCGGTCGTGCCCCGGGACGCGGATCCGGAGCCGGCACGGAAGTGGATCGCGCCCCTGCTCCCGGGGCACGGACAGCACGCGGACCTCGACGAGGAGTGGCTCGCCCTGCCCGGATACGGGGACAGCCGGATCAGGGTCCGGATCCTGCGCCCCGCCGGCGCCCGTGAACCCCTGCCCGTCGTCCTCTTCCTGCACGGGCTCGGCTGGATGCTCACCGACGCGTCCGAACACGACCTGCTGCTCGCCGACTTCGCCCTCGGCGCGGACGCCGCCGTCGTCGTGCCGGAGTACGACAGGGTTCCCGAGGCGCGCTATCCGGTGGCCGTCGAACAGGCGTACACGGTCGCGCGGTGGGTCGCCGAGCACGGGGCCGAGCAGCGACTGGACGGGGAGCGGATAGCCGTCGTCGGCGCGGCCGCCGGGGCCAATCTGGCCGCCGCGCTCACCTTGCTGGCGAAGGAACGCGGCGGAGTGCGCTTCGTCCACCAGGTCCTGCTGTGTCCCGTCACGGACGCCGCCATGGACACCCCGAGCTACCGGGACTTCGGCGAGGGCTTCTTCCTCGGCCGGGAGGCCATGCGGCACTTCTGGGACCAGTACGTGCCCGACCCCGAGGACCGGCGCAGGGCCACCGTGTCCCCGCTGCGCGCCACCGACGCGGACCTCGCCGGGCTGCCCCGTGCGCTCATCATCACCGCGGAGGCCGACGTGCTCCGCGACGAGGGCGAGAACTACGCGGCCCGGCTGCGCCGCGCCGGGGTCTCCGTCGTGTCCGTCCGCTACCACGGCACCGTCCACGGCTTCGTCCTCTTCGACGCGCTGCGCGGCACCGACACCTCCAGGGCCGCGCGCACCCAGGCCATGGACACCCTCCACGTGGCGCTCCATCCCTGGCCCGGCTGACCCGGGCCCCAGGGCCGTGCGTGCGCGGCACATCGGCGTGCGCGCGCGGTCATGTACGGCGGTGACGGCGGCCGTACGGTCCAGGCGAACAGACTCTCCCCAGGAGGAACACCTCATGAGCGCTCCCCGGCCGATGAGCCGCCGCAGACTGGTGGCGGCCGGCGCCGCCGCCGTCGTCGCCGCAGGCGTCACCGGAATTCCCGCGCACGCCGCCTCGAACACGACCACGGCCGGCGACAGCGCCGCCAAGCCCACCATCGTCCTGGTGCACGGCGCGTTCGCCGACGGTTCCAGCTGGTCGCCGGTCATCGAGCGACTGCAGTGCGCCGGGTACACGGTGCGGTCCGTGGCCAACCCGCTGCGGGGCCTCACGACGGACGCCGCCTACGTGCGCAGTGTCCTCACCTCGATCACCGGGCCCGTCGTCCTCGCCGGACACTCCTACGGCGGTGCCGTGATCACCGCGGCGGCGGCCGGGATCCCCCAGGTCAAGGCCCTGGTGTACGTGGCCGCCTTCGTCCCCGACGAGGGCGAGGTGCTGGGCGAACTGTCGGCCCGTTACCCCGGTTCGCAGCTGCAGCCCGCCCTGACCGCCATACCCGCCCCCGCGGCCGACGGCTCCCAGGGCCTCGACCTGTACATCAGGGACGACCTCTTCCCGGGTGTCTTCGCGCAGGACGTGCCCGCCGCCACCGCCCGGACGCTGGCGTCCGTCCAGCGGCCCCTGAGCGCCTCGTCGTTCACCGACACGGCCCCCGCGGCGGCCTGGCGGACCATCCCGTCCTGGAACCTCGTGTCGACCCGCGACCAGGTCATCCCGCCGGAGCTGCAGCGCTTCCAGGCCCAGCGGGCGGGTTCCCGCACGGTCGAGGTCGCGAGCTCGCACCTGGCCCTGTACAGCCACCCCGGTGCCGTCAGCGACCTCATCAAGGCCGCCGCCCGCAGCGTCGGGCGCTGAACCGCCGGCCGTCCACCCCTACGTCACCGAACCACCCCGCCCCTGCCGACAAGGACTTCGTCATGGCAACTGAAGCAGAACTCGAGAACATCGCCCGCATCAACGCGGACGACCGCACCCCCGTCGTGTTCGTCCACGGTCTGTGGCTGCTGCCCAGCAGCTGGGACCGGTGGGCGTCGGTCTTCGACGAGGCGGGATTCGCCTCCCTCACGCCCGGCTGGCCGGACGACCCGGAGACCGTCGCCGAGGCCAACGCCCACCCCGAGGTGTTCGCGGGCAAGAGCGTGGGTCAGGTGGCGGACCACTTCGCCGACATCATCGGGCGGCTCAAGCGCAAGCCGATCGTCATCGGGCACTCCTTCGGAGGCCTGATCACCCAGATGCTCGCCGGCCGTGGTCTGTCCACCGCCTCCGTCGCCATCGACCCCGCCCCCTTCCAGGGCGTGCTGCCGCTGCCGATCTCCTCGCTCCGCGCCGCCAGGCCGGTGCTGGGCAACCCCGCCAACTTCAACCGGGCCGTCCCGCTCACCTACGAGCAGTTCCGCTACTCCTTCGCCAACGCGGTCAGCGAGGAGGAGGCCAAGGAGCTGTACGAGCAGTTCGCCGTGCCGGCGCCGGGAGAGCCGCTGTTCCAGGCCGCGGTCGCGAACTTCAACCCGTGGAGCGAGGTGAAGGTCGACACGCTGTCCGCCGAGCGCGGTCCCCTCCTGATCATCTCGGGCGAGAAGGACCACACCGTGCCCTGGGCGATCGCCAACGCCTCCTTCAAGAAGCAGGAGCGCAACGAGCACGCGGTGACCGAGATCCACGAGATGCCGGGCCGGGGCCACGCCCTCACCATCGACAGCGGATGGCGCGAAGTCGCCGACACCGCCCTCACGTTCGTCCAGCGCTTCACCGGCTGACACGGCCACGAGGCGCGCACAGCGACCTGCCCCGGGGCACCGGAACCCGCCATGTGCGGGCGCCGGTGCCCCGGTTCACTTCTGTCCGGCCGCGCCCAGCACCCGCGCGAGTGCCGCCCGCGACGTGATCCCGAGCTTCGGGTAGATCCGGTACAGGTGGTCGGAGACCGTCCGTGAGGACACCCGCAGCACCTCACCGATCTCCTTGTTCGTCAGACCGTCCGCGGCGAGCCGCGCGATACGCAGCTGCTGCGCCGTGAGCACCTCCGCACCGCCCGCCGGCAAACCCGCCGAGGTCCCCGCCGCCCGCAACTCCCGCTCCGCCCGCGCCACCCACGGCACGGCGCCCAGCGAACGGAAGGTGTGCAGCGCGGTGAGCAGCACGTCCCTGGCCTGAGCCGCACGCCGCAGACGCAGCCTGCTCCCGTGCGCCAGCCGCAACCGCGCCATCGGGAACATCCACTCCTCGGCCCCCGGCACCCCGCACGCCGCCTGGAACAAGGCGTCCGCCTCCTCGTCCGGCGCCGCCATGGCAGCCGCCGCGGCGAACAGCAACGCGTGGTGCGGCGAGATCTCCGCCATGCGCGCGGACCGGGCGGCGGCCATATGCGCCCGCGCCTCGGCGAGCCGCCCCGTCTGCACGGCGGCCTCCACGAAGTCGAAGAGCGCCAGATGGAACGACGCCGTCCCCCGCGGCAGCACCCCGGGCGGCGTGAGCACCGCGAGCCGCCGGTACGCCTCCTCGGACCGGCCGTGCGCCAGCGCCACGAGGCCGGCGAGACGATCCAGATTGCCCTCGACGAACGTCATCCCCGCCCGGCTCGCCACCGGTCTGACCGACGCGTCCACCGCGCGCAGCCCCTCCTCGTCGCCGCGCCCGGCCAGGAAGTGGGCGTAGTAGTGCCGGAAGAGCAACGCGTTGCTGTGGTAACCGAGTTCGTCCGCCGCCTCGGCCTCCCGCAGACAGGCCTCGGCCTGGTCCCAGCGCCCCTTCAGGTAGTGCTGGTAGCTCCTGGCCTTCGCGATGGTGCCCTGGGTGGCGTAGGCGTGCTGCTCCGCGAAGCGCCGCCACAGCCTCGCGTCCGCCACGTCCACGGCGGCGGCCGTCCACAGCACGAGCCAGGCCGCCCCGGCCTCCTCCCGCGCGCCCATGCCCGCGACCAGCTCGTGCAGCCGGTCCGCCACGCCGTGCGCCGTACGCGCCGGGTCCACCCACGCCTGATGGCACAGCCGGGCCAGCGGCGACGCCGCGGACCGGTGCCGCTCCAGCGCCACCCGGCCCCGTGGGTCGTCCGTGTACGCCGTCGCCAGCACCAGCTTGAAATACGCCTGCTCGGCAAGTCCGGGGCAGGCGTCCTCCCCGGCGCTCTCCAGATCGCTCAGGATCCGGGGGAGCAGGGTGAACGAGGACTCGAAGTCGACCAGGTGGCTCTGGTCGACGTACACCTGCGCGAAGGCGGCCAGCGGCGCGACCTCGGGCGGGACGGGCTGGCCGCGCACCGCCTCCACCAGCCGGGCCGCGTGCTGCAGCCGCCCGCCGCGTGCCGCCATCGTCGCGGCACGGGCCAGCCGCCCGGCCCGGCTCCGGGCGTCCCCGCTGAGGGCCGCCGCCCGGTCCAGCAGCACGGCACCCTCGGCGTCACCACCGCGCCCCGCGACGCGCTGGCCCGCGGCCTCCAGCCGTACGGCGAGATCCTCGTCCGTCGCCCTGGCCGCCGCGGCCTCGTGCAGAAGCCGGCGCGGGTCGTCGTGGCCCAGCGACCTCGCCAGGTCGATGTGCGCCCGGCGCAGCTCCTCGCGTGAGGCACGGGAGATGACGGCGCTGCGCACGAGCGGGTGCCGGAAACACAGCCTGCCCGTGGAATCCAGGTGCGCGAGCCCGCTGGACTCGATCGCGTCGAGCACACCCTCGGTTCCGTCCCAGGCCGCGTCCCCGGCCGCGCCCCCGGCTCCGGCTTCACGCCAGAGCCACACAGTGGCGTTCCACGCGGCGGCCTCACCGCCCAGCGCGACCAGCAGGAGCACCCGCAGGGCGGCGGGCGGGAGCCGCCGGAACCGCTGGTCGAAGAGGCGCTCCAGCCGATGGCCCGGATCGGCGGCCGTCTCCCACGCCGCCGTGGCGTCGAGCGGATCGCCGATGCGATGGCGCGGAAGCTCGACCAGGGCCAGCGGGTTGCCGTCCGCCTGCGCCAGCACGCGCTGCTGTGCCGGCGGCGCCAGCCCGGGATGGTGCCGGCGCAGCAGCGCGGCGGCCTCGTCGGGGCACAGCGGCGGCACGTCCACCCAGCGGGCGGTCCATCCGTCGGTGGCCGCTCCGCGCGGCCTGCCCCCACTCACGATCAGCACCGGCAGCCCGGACAACCGCCGGTGCAGAAAGCCGAGGACGGCCGCACTGGACGGGTCCATCCACTGCACATCGTCCAGAAGCATCACCACAGGCCGCTTCCGCGCCGCCGCGGCCAGCAGGGTCAGCGCCGCCGCACCGATCAGGAAGTCGCCCTGCGGCCGTGCGTCACGCAGTCCGAGGGCCGACTCCAGAGTCTGCCGCTGGTGCGGTGCCAGAGCGTCGGGCAACTGTCGCAGCAGCGGCCCGAACACCTGGTGCAACGCCCCGAAGGCCAACTTCTCCTCGGACTCCGCCCCCGATACACGCAGGACGAGACACCCCCGACCCCGCGCCTCGGCCGCCATCCACCCCAGCAACGCCGTCTTGCCGACGCCGGCTTCGCCGCGCAGGAGGACAGCCGTCCCCACGCTGTCCCCGGGGCCCTCCCCGAGCGCACGGTCGAGCGCGTCGCGCAGCAGGGACCTGAGGTCCTGCCGGCCCATGAGATCAGTGTCGTCCACTGCGGGCCCACCTCTCTGACCTGCCCTGAGACACCAGGGCTCAGCCGCCAACGTAGGCGAGCCGCGCCGACGGCTCTGATCTGTGGGCGCGGACTTTTTGCCCCAGCGTGCCGTATACGCGCGAGCGCAACTCCACGAGGCGCCCGGAGCTGGTGTAGCTAGTCGGTCGCGCGAAAGAGAAGGTGGCGAAGAGGAGAAGGGCACGGGGCAGGCAGGTGACGGGGGAGTGAACCTGCCTGCCCCGGCACGCGGCGCCCCGCCCGGAAACCAGGGCGACAGGGGGAGCCGCGGACCTCGTCGGGAGGCCATCCCTTACAGCGCGCCGGGCGCGCGGGATGTCACTCGGCGAGGAGTGAGCACTGCCGCGGGCCTACGTCGCCACGGGCTGCGGCCGGCGGACGGCCAGGCGCCCCCGCTGCGCGAGTACGGCCACGGAGGCGGCGCAGCCCAGACCTGTCGCCGTGAGCACCGACCAGGTCAGCCAGACGGCGTCGTGCCGCAGCGCGAAGTCCCACAGGGCGCCGATGACGAGGTTGCCGAGGGTGATGCCCAGCCCCGAGACGGTGTTGTACAGGCCGTAGTGCGTGGCGACCAGGCGGTCGCCGGACAACGCGACGATGGTGTCCATCTCGAAGGGATAGACCACCGCGGACCCCGCCGCCAGCAGCACCACCGCGACCACCAGGGAGAACAGCACCGAGGGGCGCGACCCGGGAGGAGCGAGCGCCAGCGGCAGGAACGCCGACCCCATCGCGGCCAGGCCCCGCACCAGCGCCTGCTCGGAGCGCCACCGTTTTTTCGCCCAGCCCGTCAGCCGCAGTTGACCCACGACGGCGACCGCGGCCGACACCACGAACAGCCCGCTGGTGACGGCCGTGCCCTGCGCACCGAGCGCGTCGGCCGCGGCCAGCGGCAGCGCCAGATAGACCTGGAACGTGAGCACGTACGAGCCGATCATCGCCGTGGCGAACAGCAGGAAGGGCCGGTTCGCGACGACGGTCCGCCACTGCGCGACCACACCGCCCGCCGCCGCGCCCGGCGTCCGGCCGTGGCGGTCCGGCAGCGCGCGCCACTGGAGCAGGGTGAGGAGGGCGAACACGGCCGCCGCCGTCGTGCACACCAGCCGGAAGTCGGCCGCCAGCAGGGCGAGTCCGACGAGCGGTCCGAGCAACATGCCCGCCTGGTAATGGACGTTGAACACGGCGAAGGCGTCCACGCGCCGCTCGCCCGCCGCCTCGGCCAGGTAGGCGCGGACGGACGGGTTGAACAGCGCACCCGCGAAGCCCGTCGCCGCCGAGGCCACGATCAGCGCGGGCAGGTTGTCCACCCAGCCGAGCAGGGCGAAGCCGGCCGTGCGCAGCAGGCAGCCCGTCATGATCGGGGCCTTGTAGCCGAAGCGGTCGGCGAGGGTGCCGCCGATGAGGAACATCCCCTGCTGGGAGAAGGTGCGTACGCCGAGCACCAGTCCCACGGCCCAGGCCGCCAGACCGAGCCCCCGGGACAGATGCGCGGCGAGGTAGGGCATGAGCATGTAGAACGCGAGGTTGATGGCGAACTGGTTGGCCATCAGCAGCCGTGCGGGTCCGGAGAAGGAGCGGGTCTGCCGCCACAGGCCGGTCACCGGGCCGCGCCCCTCGGCCTCGGCGCGATGTCGCGGGCGAGCGGGTCGGTGACATGGAGGCAGCGCGTCCAGCGGGTGACGGTCCGCTCGCCGGGACAGCCGATCTCGTCGGGGTCGTCGGCGGGCGGGTGGTCCAGCAGGCCGTGCGTACGGCAGTACGTGTCGTCGTAGACCGTCCCGACGTAGCGCTGGGGCCCGTCCGGGAAGACGGCGACGATGCGTTCGCCGGCGGGCAGGGTGCGGGCCAGCCAGCGCCCGACGAGGGCGACGGCCCCGACGCTCCAGCCGCCGGTCGCGTAGTGGTCACGGGCGAGGCGCCGAGCGGCCCAGACCGCTTCCGCGGGCGCCACCCAGTGGACCTCGTCGAAGAGGTCGTAGGCGACGTTGCGGGGGTGGATGCTGCTGCCCAGTCCGCGCATCAGACGGGGCGCGGCCGGCTGGCCGAAGATGGTCGAGCCGGTCGCGTCGACCCCGACGACCCGCAGACGGGGACAGCGTTCGCGCAGGACGGAGGCGATACCGGCGGAGTGACCTCCAGTGCCGACGGAGACCACGAGGACGTCGACCCGGTCGAGTTGAGAGGCCAGCTCACGGGCGAGCGGGGCGTACGCGGCGATGTTGTCGGGGTTGTCGTACTGGTCCGGGTGCCAGGCGCCGGGGTGCGCGGCGAGGAGTTCTCGCACGCGCTGCCGTCGGGCCTGCTGCCAGCCGCCGGCCGGGTGCGGCGCGGGGACCGTGTCGACCTCGGCGCCATGGGCGCTCAGCAGGCCGCTCATCAACGGCTCCATGCCCGGGTCGGTGACGACGGTCACAGGATGACCGAACGCGGCCCCGGCCAGGGCCAGACCGAGGCCGAGCGTCCCCGAACTGGACTCGACGATCCGGGCGCCGGGCCGCAACTGCCCACGCGCACGCGCCGCGTGCACCATGTGCAGGGCCGCGCGGTCCTTGAGACCGCCGGGGTTGTGCCCTTCGAGCTTGGCCCAGAAGCCGCGCCCGGTGGCCGCGAAGGGTTCCCCGATCCAGAGGACGGGGGTGTCGCCGACCAGCCCGGCCGGCGTACGCATCGGCCGCCGGACGCCGTTCGGCGGCGCGTCGGGGGTGACGGAAAGGTCGGGGGTGACGGAAAGAGGGAGGGCGGAGGGGTGTTTCATGGCGTTCTTCATGGCGTGCTTCTCCTGCGACCGGTCAGCGGACGGCTGCCGGCCGTGGGCTAGGAAGGCGGTGACGACCGGTTGCCGCGCCGGGGGAGAACCCGCCGGGGGAGAACCGGCACGGCGAGAACCGGCCCGGGGGGACCCGCTTGGGGAGAACCGAGGGGCGCGGCCGAGCGGCGATCAGGTCCGCCACACGCCCAGCAGGGCCAAGGACCGGCCGACGGACCGGCCCCGGGCCGCAGGAGCCGGTGAGCGTCCGGGTCCCGGCGCGGGTACGAAGCCCTTTGCGGCACCGTCGCCGGACGCGGCCAGGTGCGCCGACGGCAGCACCAGGTCCGCGTCACGCGGTGCCTGGACCGTCGGCTCTTCCGCGTGGCAGCAGTGCTGCTCGGGGTCGTGCCCGGAACCGGCGTCCGCGGTGACGACGGCCACGGCCGCGGGGCCGGTCGGCAGAGTGCCGAAGCCGGCCCCGGACACCGGTGCCGGGCCGTGGGCGCAGGCCAGGAGATGCAAGAGGGCGGCGAGGAGCACCAGGATCGCCGCACCGGTACGTGACACGGTGCGGCCGTCGCGGTGAACCGGGCCGACCCTCATGGGCGCAAAGGGTAATCAAGCGAATGCGTGCGGTGACGCATTCGCCCGCGGTCGGCGCGCGGGTCCTGCGGTGACGGCGGAAGACAGGCCCTGCCCGTGTAGCCCGGACGAGTGGACCGTGCGGATGCGCACGCACGTGAAGGGAACGTTCTTGCCCATGCACATCGATCTGACGGGACGCACCGCCCTGGTGACCGGTTCGACCCAGGGAATCGGCGCGGCCATCGCCACGGGCTCGCCCGCGCCGGTGCCCGCGTGGCGGTCAACGGGCGCGACGAGCGGAGAGTGGCCGAGAGCGTCCGCCTGCTGGCCGAACAGGCGCCCGGCGCCGACCTGGTACCGGTCGCCGCGGACGTGTCGAGCGAGGAGGGCGCGGCGCGGGTGCTGAGGGCGCTGCCGCAGGTGGACATCCTCGTCAACAACCTCGGCCGACAGTGTCACGGCCGGCAGTCCCACGCCCGGCAGTCCCGCGGAACCCGGTGATCACCTCGGCCAGGACGACGTCGAGGCCCTTCCCGCCCCCCCCGGCCCTGCGTGCTGTGCGGTCAGCCCGCCCGTCATCAAGTCGCCGGATTCCCACAGCACTTGGACCCGGCCGAGTGCGGCACAGCCGCGCCCACGCCGGCGCCCGCACCCGCACCGCAGGAGTCGCCCGGGGTGAAGGTCGTACCCGTCGGCCGCCGGCTGAAGACCGCCGACATCCCGGACCCGATCGGCTCCGCCGTCACCGCCGCCCTCGCTCAGCACTCCGGCGACGTCGAGGCGGCGACCGCGGCGCTCGTGAAGCGCGCCATCCCGGACGCGATGGCGCTGCTGGACGAGACCCGCAAGGGCGGGCGGTACGACGTCGTCGCCCACCCGTGGCTGCCCGACATCCTGCGCAAGCAGACCGCCCGCGGCGCCGACCAGATCTGGGAGGCCCGCCCCAAGTGGGCCAGGTCCGCGCTTCCGCCCGGCGCCCACGAGGTGACCGCGCTCGACGTCAACGGCGCCTACCTCTCCGCGCTCAAGACCCATCTGCCGATCGGCCAGTTGGAACACTCCACCGGTAATCACCACGACCGCCGCCGCGCCGGCGTCCACCTGATCACCCCGCCCGACTGGGACCACGACGCCTACCTGCCCCACCCTCTCGGCAACCGGGACGAGCCGGGTCCGCTGTGGGTGACCGAGCCGACGCTGCGTCTGCTGCTGCGGGTGTCGGGCCCGAAGTACGCGCTGTGCGACCCGCCCGAGATCCATGAGTCCTGGACCTCGGGAGCCACGGAGAGCCTGCTGGAGAAGTTCCGTGTCGCTCTCAAGGATGCCCGCGACCGGGCGATCGCCGAGGGCGACGAGGTGACGCTGGAGTACGTCAAGGCCATGTACTCCAAGTTCGTCTCCACGATGGGGGAGTCGAACTACAACCGGGAGCTGTACCGCACCGACTGGATGCACCTCATCCGCTCCCAGGCCTTCGTGAACCTGTGGTGGAAGGCCCACCGGGCCTACGAGAGGGCCTCATGGTCGTCCGCGCCATGGGAACCGACGAACTGCACGTCGTCGGCGACTGGCGTGCCGTGTTCCCCGAGGGGCGTGGCGTGACCGAGGTGAAGGTGAAGGACGTGTACGCGGTCGGCTCCGACATCGCTCCGGACGCCGACGAGGCCGGTTCCCTCGCATGACGGCTGTCGTACGCGAGGCCCCCGCATGGGCCGGCCGCGCCCCGCGCGCGGTGTCCTAGGCGGCGAAGCCGATGGTGGTGCCGTACTCGTACTGGCCCCACTCGGATCCGAGGTCGACCACGGCGTCGGTGACCCAGGCGTCGTCCAGGGCCTGGGTGTCGCCGGTGGACCAGGCCTCGACGATGCGGTCCCAGTGCCTCACGTTCAGCGTGCGGTAGGTGATGACGCGCTGGTGCGGCCGGTCGACCTGGGACTGGTTGAGGGGGTGGAACTCGACGCGGGTGCCGCGGCCTTCGCGGTTGAGGCGTGCCAGGAGGTAGCGGGCGACGTTGTGGCGGCGCACGGTGCGGTAGGCCGTCTCGACGTGTTCGAGGTTCCTGCGTGAGGGGCTGCGCCGGCCCTCCAGCCATGCCTTCAGGGTGCGGTCGGTGACCGTCAGGCCCGCCTCGCGTGCCGCGTGGCGGGCGTGGTCGGTGCGCGTCAGGTAGTGCAGCCGAGCGAGCAGCCCCCGGCGCGCGGTGACCGGCGTGGTGACGAACCCGGCCAGTGAGTCGAGCCGGCGAGCGACCGCCTCGTGCCCCTTGATCCCACGGGCACCGAACGTGCCGAACCCGATGGTGCGCTCAGGCACACGTGCCCCCTTTCCGCCGCCGCACAATCTACCTGCCGCGGCCGGGCGCGTGCGGTCGGCGACCGGTGCGCGGACGGGGGATCCCGGAGATCCCTTCAGGTCCCCCGCACGTCAGGGCTCCCACACGCGAGGGCCGCCGCCCCGCCACTCGATCCACTCCGCGGCGGCGACGTCGGACGCCTCGACCCCCTCCATCCCGGCCCGGTTCAGGAACTCGGCGACGTCCAGCAGCGTGTACGCCATCCCCACGAACCGGTCCCCGGCGCGCACGCGTCGGCCGCCGTCCGCGGCGGGCGGATAGATCACGACGGGCAGCGCAGGGGTCATGAGCCGAGCGTGGACCGGGGCGGCGAAGGGCGCATGCCCGGTTACTCCACGGTGGGGTCCTCCTCCGCGCACCGCATCGCGTCCTTGAGGGCGTGCCGCACCTCGTCCCGGTCCTCGCCGGTCGCTTCCGCCCGCGCGGTGATCGCCGTCTGTACGGCCTCGTAGGCCGCGCACCAGCGACCTCGCTGCGCGTCGTACTCGGCGCCGGTGAGGCCGGCCAGCTTGGCGCGTTCGAGCTCGGCGAACCGTTCCAGGGCGATGAGGCTGTCCGGTATGTCTGCCACGGTTGGATCGTAAGCGCGTGCGGCAGGGCCCGCGCCCCGACGCCGGGGTCGCCGTGCGGAGCAGGGCGGTCCCCGCCAGGGTGAAACGCCCCGGTCCGGCCGGGGCGGTGTGCCGGGCCGTGGGGGCGGGGTCGGCATAGTGGCGGTCCCCGCACCGGACGCGCAGGAGATTCCCATGATCGGCACCGACTTCCCGACCGGGTCACCCATGTGGATCGACCTCGGCAGCCCGGACACGGACGCGGCTGCCGCGTTCTACGGCGCCGTCTTCGGATGGGAGTTCGTGTCCGCGGGGCCGGACGCGGGCGGATACGGCCTCTTCCAGAAGGGCGGACGGACGGTCGCCGCGATGGGACGGCTGACCGAGGACGGCGCCCGGCCGGCCTGGATGACGTACTTCCGCAGCGACGACATCGAGCGCACCGCCCGTGACGTGGTCGCCGGTGGCGGCAGCGTGCGCGTGGAGCCACTGAGCCTGGGGGAGGGGCGGCTGGCCCAGTTCACGGATCCCCAGGGCGCCCGGTTCGCCGTCCTGCAGTCCACGAGGGGCCTGGAGGCGGTGTCCGACAACGGCGCGCTCGTGTGGGTGGAACTGCACGTCCCGCAGCCGCAGGCGGTCCTCCGCTTCTACGAGCAGCTCTTCGGCTGGCGCTCCGAGGAACTGCGGGCACCCGGCATGACGTACTGGGTGCTCAGTGTCGGGGGCGGCGATCAGGGGGACGGATCGTTCGGTGGCGTGGGCGCGTCGCAGGGTGAGCGGGAGGGGGCGCGCTGGGTGCCCTACTTCGCGGTCGTGGACGTCGACGCCGTCGTCGCCTCGGTCCAGGGCAACGGCGGGTCGGTGGTCATGCCGGCCGTGGACGTGCCCGACGGCGGGCGGGTGGCGTGGCTGGCCGATCCGGACGAGGCGCTGTTCGCCGTGCTGAAGCCCGACCCCCACCAGGGCTGATTCCGGTCCCCGACCCTATCGAGGAGGGGTCCTCCGACGCCTTCCTGTAGACGGCCGACGCTCCCGAACCGCCCTGTCGGGCAGGTCGGGAGCGCATGGCACCGGGGCGCGGCGCGCCGGAGGAGGGGGAGAGGGATCCGGCTCGCTACGAACCCGGCCGGTGCTCGTGCTCCCGTGACTCGTGCTCACGCGACGCGTGCTCACTTGACGCGTGCTCCCGTGCCCCGGACTCCCGTGACCCGGGCTTCTCCTCGCGGGGCGCGGCGCTCACCCGGTCGGGGTCGAGGATCTGGTCGCCGTACAGATCCTGCAGCCAGTTGGTCTGGTAGATGGTGTCGAGGTAGCGCTCGCCGAGGTCGGGCGCGATGGCCACCGCGGTGAGACCGCGGGTGTCGTGGCGGGCCAGCCAGTCCGTGGCGCCGCTGACGACCGTCCCCGTGGAGCCGCCGAACAGGAAGCCGCGGCGGGCCAGGCGGTGACAGGTGCGGATGGTGTCCGCCTCCTCCACCTGGATCACCTCGTCCACATAGGACTGGTCGAGCAGCGGCGGCACCATGCTCATGCCGAGGCCCGGGATCATCCGGCGGCCGGGCTTGCCGCCGAAGGCCACCGAGCCCACGCTGTCGACCGCGACGATCCGCACCGGGCGGTGCCACTCCCGGAAGTAGCGCGCGCAGCCCATCAGGGTGCCCGCGGTGCCCGTGCCGACGAACAGCACGTCCAGGCGCGGGAAGTGCCGGGCGATCTCCCGGGCCGTCGTGCGGTGGTGGGCCCGCCAGTTCCCGGCGTTGGTGTACTGGCTGAGCCACACGTACTTCTTGTCGGACTCGCACAGCGAGCGGACGTATTCGATGCGCGTGCCCAGGAAGCCGCCGTTGGTGTCCAGGTCGGCGACGATGTGCACCTGGCTGCCGAGGGCTTCCATCAGGAGTCTGGTCGACAGGTTGCAACGGGAGTCCGTCACGCACAGGAACTGGTAGCCCTTGCTGGCGGCGATCATGCTGAGCGCCACTCCCAGGTTCCCGGACGAGGATTCGACGAGGACGGAGTCCTTGGTGAGGACCCCGTCCCGCTCGGCCGCTTCCACCATCTCGTTCGCGGCCTTCAGCTTGATGGAGCCGGCGAAGTTGAACCCCTCGCACTTCAGGTAGAGGGGGTGTCCGAAGATCGACTTCAGGTCGACGAAGAGCCGGCCTTCGTTGAAGTCATGCGGAGCGGATATGACAGGCACGGTGGGCCTCCTGGTGCCAGGGCCGAGGGCGGGGCGACGGTCTCGGCGGTCTCAGCCGTAGCGCCGCAGATCGTGGAAGAAGTCGTCGATGACGCGGAGGTTCCCGGTCTCGGCCGCCTGGTCGTAGACGTACTTGCCGACGGCGAGGTCGAGGACGCCGAGTCCGAAGGGGGAGAAGACGACGGGCCGGTCGGCCGGGGGGGCGGCGCGTCCGAGGATCACGTCGTTGAGGGTTCCGTTGAGGAAGTCACGGTTGCCGGTGCGCTGTTCGACCAGATGCGGGGAGGTGTCCGCCTTCAGGCAGTGCTCGACGTCGTCCACGAAGTTGGCCGCCTGCAGCAGGACTTCGGGGGACAGGTCGCGCAGTGAGATGTGCAGGACCACGGGGTTGTGGTCGAACCAGGCCGGGGACGTGACGTGCGGGGTGCCGGCGACGGTGGCGAAGACGACCAGGTCGCTGGAGCGGATCAGGTCCTCGGCGGTGTCGTGGACGGTGACCTTCGCACCGGTGCCGGACTGCTCCAGGTAGCCGCGGAAGCCGCTGGTGCTGTCGGCGGACACGTCGTGCACGCCGATCGCGTCGAACGTCCAGCCGGTGCCGGCCAGGAAGGTGTGGATGTAGCGGGCGATCAGGCCGGTGCCGAAGAAACCGACGCGGGTCGGACGGGTCCGGGTCCGGCTGAGCCAGTCGGCGGCCAGCGCGGCGGAGGCCGCGGTCCTGGTCGCGCTGATGATGGAACTCTCCAGACAGGCGAACGGGTAGCCGGTGTCCGGGTCGTTGAGGATGAGGACCGCGGAGGCGCGCGGCAGCCCGGAGTCCACGTTCTCGGGGAAGCTGGAGATCCACTTCAGGCCGTCCACCCGGTCGGAGCCGCCGACGGACGCCGGCAGCGCGATGATCCGCGCGGTGGGACGGTCGGGGAAACGCAGGAAGTACGAGGGCGGGTTGACCGTGTCCCCGGCGCCGTGCAGCTTGTACGTCGCCTCGATCAGGTCCACGATCTCCTTCTCGTGCCCGCCGAGTGCCTTCTGCACCTGTTCGCCGGAGATCACCGAGAACGTCGGCGCCGAACCCGCGCCGGTCTCGGCCCGCTTCGTGGCGGTGGAGAGCATCTGGGTCATCGCCGGCCTGCCTCGTCGTTCGGGCGGCGGTCGGCCAGCCGGCGCGGTTCGGCCATGCCGACCAGGACCTGCCGTTCTCCGGTGAAGGGCTCTCTGCTGTGCGCGGTACGGATGTTGTCGACGAGCATCAGGTCGCCGGACTGCCAGGGCTCGCGCCGGGTGTGCTGCTCGTAGGTCGTGTTGAGGAGCTGTACGACGTCCTCGCCGATCGGAGTGCCGTCGCCGTAGCGGGTGTTGAACGGCAGCCCGTCCGGGCCGTACTCGTCGACCAGGTACTCGCGGACCTCGGGGGCGAGCGTCCACTCGTTGAGGAACGCGATCTGGTTGAACCAGCAGCTCCTGCCGGTGACCGGGTGCCGGACCACCGCGCTGCGGCGCTGCTCGGTGCGCAGCGAGCCGTCGGGCCGCCAGGTGAAGTCGATGGCGTGGTCGCGGCAGTAGCGCTCGATCTCGGCGCGGTCGGCGGTGCCGAACGACTCCTCCAGAGACGCGCCGATCTCGTCGTTGTAGCTGCGGGTCAGCAGCCAGCCCTCGCGCTCGAACCGCTCCCGCAGCCCCGCGGGCAGCGCCGTGAGGACCTCTTCGGCGTCGGCCAGCGCGGTCGCGCCGCCCTCGCCGGGCGCGGTCGGA
This sequence comes from Streptomyces sp. NPDC048297, assembly GCF_043201585.1. Classification (NCBI taxonomy): domain Bacteria; kingdom Bacillati; phylum Actinomycetota; class Actinomycetes; order Kitasatosporales; family Streptomycetaceae; genus Streptomyces; species Streptomyces sp. NPDC048297. The sequence continues at coordinate 58,816 of NZ_JBICZA010000002.1, read as the reverse complement.
CACGCGAACAGCATCAGAGCGGGAACGTCCAGCGCGTAGCTCAGTTCGTGGTGCATGCACATCGGTTGGTTCGCCGGCCAGGGCGTGGAGGCGTACAGGCCGGGCCCGTACACCTGACGCGGCGCGAAGGCCTCCCGCTCCGTCATCAGAGTGTCGGTGAGGCCCGCGAAGACGGCACCGATCTGGCCGGCGTCCCGCAGGCCCAGGCCGCGGACCAGCAGCGCCCCGTGCTCGGCGACCCGCGCGTGCAGCGACTCGCGGTTCTGGGCCGCCCAACTCGCCACGTCCCCGGGGGAGTCGACGTGCAGGATCGCGGGTTTGTCCGGCCGCAGCTCCACGTCGAGCGGTGCTGCCAGAGGTGAGGAGGACATCTCGGTTTCCCTTCGGTTGCCCGTATGGAGGCGGTGTGGGGTCAGGGGGTCAGGAGGGTCAGGGGGTCAGGAGGAGGCGAGCGGGGCCACGACACCGAGGACGGCCCGTGCTGCCTCGGCCGGGCGGGTGCGCGTGAAGTAGTGGCCCCCGTCGGGGAGTTCGTGAAGGTCCACGTGGTCGGTCAGGAGCAGCCAGTCGCGGTGGCGCTGGGCGTGGCCGGCCGTGTGCGGGTCGTCGGCGGCGACGACCACCGAGACCGGCGCGGACAGCTTCTGCGCCGGGGTCTCCAGGACGTCGCGGAGGTAGCGGTGCGCGGACACGCAGTCGTGCCGGTAGGCGGCACCGATGTGCTCGGCGTGGTCCGCGTTCAGTTCCGCGAGTTCGGTGTAACCGCTGTCCTCGGTCAGCTGCCCCGCGATCTCGGCGTTGCCGAGCCTCGTCAGCCGGCCGATCGCGGCGCTGCGCTGGGCGGCGGTGCCGAGCAGTTCCGCGGCGAGGAACACCCGCGTCACGTCCACGCCGTGGTCCTTGAGCCGCCTGGCCGTCTCGATGGCCAGGGCGGTGCCCGACGAGTGACCCCAGAGCATCACCCGGGTCAGGCCCCGTGCGCCGATCTCGGCGGCGACCCGTCCGGCGACCTCCTCGATCGAGGCGAACGGCTCGTGGTCGCTCGCCAGGTCGTGACCGGGCAGGTCCACCGCGAGGACCGTCAGACCGTTGCCCGCCAACTCGCTCGCCATCGGCTGGTAGTTGACGGCGTTCCCGCCCGCGTAGGGGAAGCACACCAGCGCGGACGCCGTCGCGTCGCCCGCCGCCGACAGCGGCTGGAGCAGCTCCGCGGGCTGGCGCCGGGTGCCGTCGAGGAGGGCGGCCAGGTCGGAGAGGACCGGATGCCGGGTGATGTCCTTCAGGGACACCGCGCGGTCCAGGGCGATGGTGAGCCTGACCGCCGACAGGGAGGTGCCACCGGAGTCGAAGAAGTGGTCCGTGCGGCCGACGCCGTCCTCGGGGACGCCCAGCACCTGCGCCCAGGCGGCGGCCAGCTTCCGCTCGGTCGGCGTGAGCGGGCCGCCGTCCTGCTCGGCGCCGCCGTCCCCCGCCAGCGTCCGCACCGGCCGAGCGGTCTCCTCGGCGAGCCGGGTGAGCGCCTTGCGGTCGATCTTGCCGTTGCCGGTCAGCGGCAGCTCGGGCCGCCAGTGGAACGCCGAGGGGACCATGTACGCGGGCAGGACATCGGCCAGCTCCTCGCGCAGCGTGTGCGCGTCCCGCTCCTCGCCCGTGTAGAAGGCGATCAGATGCGTGCTCTGCCCCGCGAGCTCGGCGCAGACCACCGCGCCGTCCCGCACCCCGGGCATCCGCAGCAGGGTGTTCTCGATCTCGCCGATCTCGATGCGGAAGCCGCGGATCTTGACCTGGTTGTCCCGGCGCCCGAGGAACTCCAGCTTGCCGCCGGGGTGCCAGCGCCCCCAGTCACCGCCGAGGTAGAGCCGCTCACCGGGACGGTACGGGTCCTCCCGGTAGGCCTCCCGGGTCCGCTCGGGATCGTTGACGTACCCCCGGCCCACACAGACACCGGAGAACGCGATCAGCCCGGGGGAACCCAGCGGTACCAGGGACAGCCGCTCGTCGACGACGTACACGCGCACGTTGTTGACCGCGCGGCCCAGCAGCACGCGCTCCGGAACCGCGTCCATGACCTCGTGGTTGGTGTCGTCGGACGTCTCGGTCAGGCCGTAGGCGTTGACCAGCCTGATACCCGGCTGGAGCGCGAACCAGCGCTGCGCCAGCTCCCACTTGAGCGCCTCCCCGGTCACCGACACGTACCGCAGGTCCGGCAGGTCACGAGGGTGCTGCTCCAGGTACGTGACCACGACCTCCAGATAGGAAGGCACCAGCTGCGCCACCTGGACCCGGCCGCTGACCAGCGTGTCGACGAACCGCTCGACGTCCACGATCACGTCCTGCCCGACCAGCAGCGTCCGGCCGCCGACCAGCAGCGAGGACACCAGCTGCCACAAGGAGATGTCGAAGCACTGCGGGGCGGTCTGCGCCACCACGCCGCCCTCGCCGATCCCCAGGTCGTCGATCTTGGCGAAGAGGTGGTTGAGCATGCCGGCGTGCTCGCACATCGCGCCCTTCGGCTCACCGGTGGAACCGGAGGTGAAGTAGATGTAGGCGAGCTGACCGGCGTCGACCTCGATGCCGAGGTCGTCCTCGGGGTGCGGTTCCGCGTACGCCGTCTCGAGCGGGACCTTCTCGGTCTTGGGCAGGGACGCCAGCGCCTCGTCGAGCGCGGCCGTGCTGCCGGACTCGGCCAGCACCAGCCGGCATCCGGCGCGCGACAACGTTGCCAGGACACGTGCGGCGGGGAAGTGCGGCTCGATCGGCAGGTAGACCCCGCCCGCCTTGAACACGGCCAGTGTCGCGGCCAGCCAGTCGAGATTCCGCTCGGTGACCACGGCGACGACGTCCTCGCGGCCCAGCCCGCGCGCCAGCAGTGCCCGCGCCAGCCGGTTCGCGTGCCCGTTCAGCTCCCGGTACGTCCACTCCCGCTCGCCCTGTACGGCCGCGACCGCGTCCGGGTGCTCCCGTACCCGCTGCTCGAACAGCTCGTGCGCCCGCGCGTCGGGCAGCGCCCGGTCGGGCCCGGCGAGGCCTTCCAGCTGCTCGCGCACCTCGTCCTGCGACAGCAGGCTCTGGCGCGTGTGGTCGGCGTCCACGTCGGCGGTCATCGACCGGAGCGCCGCGAGGTGGTACTCGCCGATACGGCCCGCGGCGGCGGCGTCCAGCGCGTCCGTGCGGTACCGCAGCCGCAGCCTCAGCCGGCCGTCCCGGTCGCACCAGCGCACCCGCAGGACACCGTCGGCGATCCGGGCGTCCTCGCCCTCCCGGGGACCGAACACGACCTCGTACGACGGCTCGGTCACGCCCAGCTCACGGCGCAGCTCACCCACCGGGAACTCCCGGTGCGCCAGCACCTCCGCCTCGGCGTGCCGGGCGGCCTCCAGCAGTTCGCGCCAGGATCCCGGAGGGACGGTCACACGGCAGGGCAGCGGCTCGCCGCGCACCCCGGCCGCGTAGCCCGTCACCACGTCCGGCTCGCCCGAGAGCGCGGCCAGCACCTTGGTGTGCGCGGCCAGGAGCAGCGCGCTGACCGGCACGTCCAACCGGTGCACCAGCTCGCGGGCCGCGTCCGCCACGTCGTCCGGCACCGCCACCTGATGCTCGGCCACTCCCGCGTCCCGTTGCCGCACCCACCGTGGCACCGTGCTGATGCCGCCGCAGGTCAGCACACGGCTCCAGAACTCCCGGTCCGCTTCCCGTTGCGTTCCCATCGAATGGCCTTCCCTCAACTCACGGTCGCCGCGGAGGCGTCGACCGAAGACGGTGACGATTCGCTGCCGAAGCCGGACGGCCGGCCTGCGGTGTCGGGCATGTCCACGGCAGGGTTGCCGCCCCACCGCGCGCACGAGGGCACTTCCTCGCCCTTCATCAGGAACGAGTCGGCCGCCAGGACCGAGCCGTCCTCCATCGTCACGCCGTAGTGCACGTGCGCGGCGACGCCCAGCGTGACGGCGATGCCGAGGCTGGAGTGGTCCGACTTGTAGGTGCCGTCCTCCTGCGAGTGGCACTGGATCTTGCTGCCGGCGTTGAGCGTGCAGTCGTCGCCGATGGCGGCGAGCGTCCGGTCCGTCAGGTAGCAGCCGTCGTCGAACACCCTGCGGCCGATGCGCACGCCCAGCATCCGCCAGACGAAGGACTTGAAGGGCGTGCCGTTGAAGATGTTGAGGTAGTGGTCCGGCACCTTCCACAGACGCTCGATCAGCCAGAACGACGGGTCGTAGATGGAGGACAGCTGGGGGCGCTGCCGGCGGAACCACAGGATGCAGCGCTCCACCAGGACGTAGTACAGCGTGGAGAACACCAGGGTGATGGCCAGGTAGCCGGCGATCACGATGTGCCCGAGGACGCCGTACAGGTCCACGGAGGCGAGGCCGAACAGCGTCAGCAGGAAGGTCTGGAACCAGCGCACGCCGAGCATCAACGCCATCGAGCGCAGGTTGTAGCGGTTCTTCGCCGCGAGCCGGCTGTGCAGGGTGTCGCCGCTGCGCAGGTCGTCGAACCGGGTGTCGCGCTCCACCGACCGGGGAATCTCGAAGCACGGCGAGCCCAGCAGGCCCACGCCCTCGCGGATCTCCCCGTCGAGGGGCACCATCACCTTCGTGGCGAGCAGGCAGTTCTCGCCCGTCCTGCCGCCCGCGGGAAAAGCGATGTTGTTGCCCAGGAAGTTGTGCGCGCCGATCGTCGCCCGGGACACCCGGAAGGATGTGCTGGAGTAGTCCGCGTTGACGATCGAGAGCCCGTCGGCCACCATCGTGCCCCTGCCGACGGTCACCTGCAGCGGACTCTCGTGCTGCACCTCGGTGCCGAAGTTCGAACCGGTCTGCTCGACCTGGGACAGGTCGTAGCCGATGCCCCGCAGGTAGTGCACGATGTACGAGCTGTCGCCGAAGAGCCAGGCGAAGAACTTGATGTTCGTCATGCGGGCCGTCGCCCGGTGCACCGCGTACGGGAACCCGTAGAGCGGGTACACCCGGTCCGGCTTCACGGCCAGGCCCAGCAGCCGGGGAACGACGCACAACGCGGCGAGGCCCAGGACGACGAAGCCGAAGAACAGCACGAAGGAGACGAGGAGTGCGTCGGGGATCAGCTCCGACCGCTTGACCACGGCGGTCTGCGGGTCCAGCCGGTCGCCGATCGCCGGGACCGCGCTGAACAGCAGGTACATTCCGCCGACGGCCAGCGGGATGTACAGGAAGAACAGCTGGACCAGCGTCATGAGGGCGAACCAGGCGCGCCGCCCGCCGCCGCAGCCGGCCGGTGCGACCCGCACGTAGTCGACCTGCGTGGGCCGGCCCGGTGTGCCGTGCCAGTGCTCCCCGTCCGGGACCGCCTGACCGCGGTAGAGGGTGGAGGTGTGACCGAGCTGTGCGCCGTCGCCCATCGAGGTGCCGATGTCGAGGACGGTCTTCTCACCGATGTACACGTCCCGGCCGAGCGTGACCCGGCCGGTCTCGATCCGTCCGGCGTGTGCCCGGTAGCAGAGGAAGAAGGAGTCCTTCCGGATCAGCGTCCCGGAGCCTACCGTCAGCAGGTCGGTGCAGACCGGGACGGCGTGGGTCAGGATCGTGACGCCCTTGCCGATCCGCGCGCCGAGCGCGCGAAGGTAGAGCACGTACAGGGGATTTCCGATGAAGAGGATCATCGGATTCGCGTGCAGAAGTACCTTCACGATCCAGAACCGCACATAGGCCAGGCCCCAGATCTGGAATTCGCCCTCTTTCCAGCGTCCGACGAGCAGCCATTTCGCGATGACCGGGAACGCGCACAGCGCGATGAATCCGATCCCACCGAAAAGCAGCGACCGAAGATAGACGTCACCCGGACCGGAACCGGCGGCCACCCATTCATAACCCTGCGCGGTGACGAATCCTGCGACGACTGAATATCCCAGGAATGCCAGCAACTGGAATGTTCCGCACAGGAAATGCGTCAGGCTGCTCGCCCGCGTCGGCGGGGCCGGCGGCTGTGCCGGGACCGGCGGCGACGAGGAGACGGCTGCGTCGAGGGGATCGGGCTCCGCCGCCGCGAGGGCCGCGGCCAGGCTCCGGATCGTGGGGTGCCGGTAGATGTCCCGCATGGACGGGGACGGCAGATCGGCACGCTTCCTGACCCGCGCGCAGAACTGGGCCATCACGAGGGAGTTGGCCCCGAGGTCGTCGAAGAAGTGACTTTCGACCGGAACGCTCTCGGCGGACATGACGTCCGCCAGGGCCTCTGCGAATTTCGCCTCGAATTCCGTCCGCGTAGGGCCGGATTCACTGACCGAGTAGCTCTGCCGAATGACAGCTGTGTCGTCCGGCCCGGATATATGGACCTCGGGGGACTGCTCCACCATTGGAACTCCTGGAGGACGTGCTCTTTGTTGATCACGATCCGTCGCAATCTAGTCTCGGTCCGCCACCGTCAGGCTGCCACTCCTGATCGATCACGGCGCGTGGCGAGAGCGTCCGCCGGGCGCGTTTTCCCTGGTCCCGCCCCGAATTCGGGCGCGATTCGGATCACTCGAATGGCGGTCCGAGGGGTCTGTGCGGTCCGTGTGACCTGTGCCGCCCGTGCCGCCCGTGCCGCCCGTGCCGCCCGTGCGGCCTGTGCCGCCCGTGCGGACCGGCGGCTCGGAGGGCCGGCGGCGCCCGCGCGTTCCGGGGGCGGACGGGAGTTGTCGGGGCGGGCGAACAGCGCGTGTCCGGGCACCTAGTACTGCAATCACAGTTACAGGATGTGGCCCCGTCTTTTGTAGTGACTGTCGCGAGCGCGTGTCTGGCTGACTCTTCGCCAGTGCGACCAGTGCAGATGATGGCTGGTGGTGAGGTGAAACGGGTGGAGGAGGAAGCCGATGAGACGCCGTATCTCTGCCACGGACAGTGGTATCAAGCCATCCCCGGAGCCCCTTTTGACATCTCGTCCGCGCGGACGGCCGTGAGGGCGGCAAGGGCGGCCATGGACAGGGTGATGTGCCGGTACCAGGCGTCGTAGCGGCGGACCTGGTAGTGGTCCAGGCCGCACTCGTTCTTCGCGGTCTGGAAACACTCCTCCACCGCCCACCTGGCCCCGGCGACCCTGGCCAGGTCCTTGAGGCGGGTCGCGACGGGGCCGTAGCACACGTAATAGGCGATGTCGGTGGGGTCGCTGACGGATCGCCGGGCCAGGACCCAGTGCCCGAAGCCGTTCTCCCACCAGATACGGATCGGTACCCGGGCCCAGTCGTACAGCCTCTGCCCGTGGGCACCCGCACCGGCGGACAGACGCTTCCACGCCTGCCGAGGCAGAGCGGCGACCAACTGGTCGACTCGGGCGTCGCCGCCGCGGGTGGTGATGACGGTGTCGTTGACCTTGGTCGCCAGCACATGGGCCGCACCCTGCTCCTCCAGCCAGCGCCGCAGGCGCTTGACCTGCCCGTACGCCTCGTCCGCAGTCACCCACGCGAAGGGCACTTCCGCGTCCAGGGCGCGCTGGAGCATGGCCTGGAAGTGCTCGACCTTGGTCGCGAACGGCACCATGTCGTCGATGCCCGCTGCCCTGCACCGCGCGCGGTCGTCGGTCCAGGAGGCGGGCAGATACAGCTCGCGGTCGATCAGGGCACGCCCCCTGGCAGATGCGTAGGCCAGAAACGTGCCGACCTGGGAGTTCTCCGTGCGGCCGGCGGTACCCGTGTACTGCCGCTGGACACCGGCCGACCGCGTCCCCTTCTTGAGGAAGCCGGTGTCGTCGCCGATCAGCACGGCGTTCTTGTCGCCGATGCTCTCCACGACGAAGTCCCGCACATCGTCACGGACCCTGTCCGCGTCCCAGTCCGCCTCACCCAGCAGGCGCTGCATCCCGATCGGATGTGCCTCCCCAGCGCGCTCCGCCAGCGACCACCCGTTCTTCCGTTCCAGCGGCGAGATCAACCCTGCCATATAGGTCAACGCCCGCCCACGCGGCTCCGCCCTGGCGAAACGTGATGCGAAGCGCGCATGCAGCCCGGCCAGCACGTCCTGCCATGCCGCGACCTGCTCCATTCCAAGATCCACAGACACAGCAGAACCCAACCACAACCACTCACACGACCCACAACTGGCCCACCAGCAACTGTGATTGCAGTACTAGGGGGTGTCGTTTGGATCAGGCCGGCCGGGACCGACAGTGCGGACCGGCTGACCCGAGCAGGGTCTGGTGCGTGCGGATGCAAGGCGGAGGAGTGAGTCGACGCGACGGGGGTCCCCCGCGCGAGCGGAGCCGAGCGTGGGGGAGTCGGCGAGTGACGACAACGCCGCAGATGTGCGTGCCAGGGCCCGCGACGCCGGGATGATCCAAACGACACCCCCTAGACTGAGCGGGCCGCATGTGTGTCGGCTGTGAAGAGCGGGCGGGACGGGAGAGGGCTGTGTCGGGGAGCGTCGGTGGTTTCGAGGATCCTTCCGCCGAGGTTCTGGCCCAGGCGGCCGGCGCGTTCGGACTGCTCGCCTCGTCGGCCCGGCTGCACCTGATGTGGGCGTTGTCCCAGGGGGAGAGCGACGTCACGCATCTCGCCGACCGGGTGGGCGGTGCCCTGCCCGCGGTCAGCCAGCACCTGGCCAAGCTGAAGCTCGCCGGGCTCGTCTCCTCCCGCCGCGAGGGCCGGCGGCAGGTCTACTACGTCGATGACCCCGACGTGGTCACCGTCGTACGCGTGATGGTCGGCCAGCTGACCGCGCGTTCCCAGGACTCCCTCGCCCCCGTGCGCGCACTGCGCGGAGCCGGTGGCTGACACCACCGCTGCCCCCGGGCAGGACGCACCGTCACCGGATCCGCGGAACCCCCCGGAGTCCGGGCACGCGCGGCCTGATCCGCACGGGCCGCGACCGGGCCTGCCCGGACCCACCGTGCTCGAAGTGTTGCGCCGGCTCGGCAGCGGCCCGCGGGGCCTGACGGAGGAACAGGCCGAGGAGCGTCTGGCCCGGCTCGGCGCGAACACCATGCCGGCCCGGCGGGACGCGTCCTGGCCCCGACTGGTCGTGCGCAGCGCGCGCGATCCCTTCACCGCGATGCTGGGCTGCCTCGGGCTCGTCTCCGCGGCCCTCTTCGCCTGGGGAACCGCCTCGGTGATCCTCCTGCTCGTCGTCGTCAGCTGCGTCCTGCGCGCCTGCGGCGAGCGCCGCGCCGACCGGTCGACGGCCGCGCTGCGCGAGCTGGTCGCCACCACCGCGACCGTGCTCCGGCGGCCCGACGAGGCGGCCGGCCCCGTCGCCCGCGAGGTACCCGTCGACGACCTGGTGCCCGGCGACGTGATCCGGCTCGGCCCCGGCGACCTCGTACCGGCGGACGTACGACTGCTGCGGGCCCGCGGCCTGACCGTGCGCCAGGCCGCGCTGACCGGCGAGTCCGCCCCCGTCGCCAAGTCCGCCGACGACCTGACCCGCGCGAGCGGCGCCGAGAGCGGCGGGGTCCTCGCACAGCCGCGGCTCTGCTTCCAGGGCAGCAGCGTCGCTTCCGGCAGCGCCACCGCGGTCGTCACCGCGACCGGCGCGCACACCGTGTTCGCCACCGCGCACGCCGGGTCCGCCGCCGGCGCCGGGTTCGCCGGTGCGCATGCCGGATCCGCCGCCGCGCACGCCGGGTCCGCCGCCGCAGGCACCGGGTTCGCCGCCGCGCGCACCGGGTTCGCCACCTTGCGCGGTCGCACGGCCGGTGAGCCGCCCCGGACCAGCGCCTTCGACCGTTCCGTCCACGGCATCTCATGGATCCTGATCCGGTTCATGCTGCTGACCCCACCCCTGGTGCTGATGGCCAACGCGGCCCTGCGGGGGCGCGGCCTGCAGACACTGCCGTTCGCCGTCGCCGTGGCGGTCGGGCTGACCCCCGAGATGCTGCCGGTCCTCGTCACCCTGTGCCTGGCGCGCGGCGCCTCGCTGCTGGCCCGCACCCACGGCGTGATCGTCAAACGACTGCCCGCCCTGCACGACATGGGCGCCGTCGACGTGCTGTGCCTGGACAAGACCGGCACACTCACCCAGGACCGCCCGGAGGTCGAGCGCGCCCTCGGCCCCGACGGCCGGGACGACCCGGCGGTCCTGCGCTGGGCCGCCGTCAACGCGTGGTGGACCCTGCAACTCGCCGACCTGCCCGAGCCCGACGCCCTCGACGAGGCGATCCTGGACGCGGCCGACGAGGACGCGCTCCAGGCCTACGACGGTGTCGCGGCCATCCCCTTCGACCCGGACCGCCGGCTCTCCACCGCCGTCGTCCGCACACCCGGACGCCTCGGCGCCCACACCCTGGTCGTCAAGGGAGACGTCGAGGCGGTCCTGGAACGCTGCGCCCTGACCGACGCCGAACGCGCGGACCTGCGCGACCTCGCCGCCCGGCAGGCCGACAGCGGACTGCGCGTCCTGGCCGTGGCCACCGCGGAACGCCCCGCCCGCCCGCGCGACTACACCCCGGCCGACGAGCGGGGCCTCACCTTCCGCGGCCTGGCGACCCTGCGCGACGCGCTCGCGCCCACCGCCACCGAGGCGCTCCAGGTACTCACCGAACGGGGCGTCACCGTCAGGATCCTCACCGGCGACCACCCCGGAACCGCCGTCCGCGCCTGCCACGACCTCGGCATCCCCGTCGCCGGGAACGGCGTCCTCACCGCCGACCGCGTCGACGCGCTCGGCGACACCGAACTCGCCGACGCCGTCGGCCGTGCGACCGTCTTCGCGCGCTGCACCCCGGACCACAAGGCCCGGATCACCCGGGCGCTGCGCGCCGCCGGGCACACCGTGGGCTTCCTCGGTGACGGGGTCAACGACCTGCCCGCCCTGCGCGCCGCCGACGTCGGCATCGCCCCGCGCGACGCCGCAGACGTGGCCCGCGAGGGCGCCGACGTGGTGCTCGCCGAGAAGGATCTCACCGCGATCGCGCACGCCGTCACGGCGGGCCGGCACGCCGGCGGCAACATCGCCACGTACCTGCGCATCACGCTGTCGTCCAACCTCGGCAACGTCCTGGCGATGCTCTGCGCCGGTCTGCTGCTGCCGTTCCTGCCGATGCTCCCCGCGCAGGTCCTCCTGCAGAACCTGTGCTTCGACGTCGCCCAGCTCACCTTCGCCCACGACCGCCCCCACCCCCGCGTCCTGCGCCGGCCCACCGAGCTGGACCCGCGGCGCCTGCTGCGCTTCATCACCGGGTTCGGCGTGCTCAACGCGATCGCCGACCTGGCCACCTTCGCCGTCCTCGCGCTCACCCTCGACGGACCCGGACCGGGCGACGACCAGGCGGTGTTCCACTCCGGCTGGTTCACCGAGAACCTGGTCACCCAGGCGCTGGTGATGGTCCTGCTCCGCGCCGGCCGCCGTACCGCTGAACGGCGCACCGCCGAACGGCGCACCGCCGAACGGCGCCGGCGGGACCCGGTCGCCCGCGCCGCGCTCGTGCTGGCCGCCGTCGGCCTGGCACTGCCCCCGTCACCGCTCGGACCGATGCTCGGCCTGACCGCCCTGCCCGGCCGCTCCTACCCGCTGCTCGCCGCCGTCCTCGCCCTGTACGCCGTGGGCCTTGTCGCGGCCAGGACCCGGTACGAGCGGCGCGGCGGAGGACAGGCGCGGGCGAAAGGCCCCTTTAGCCGATAGGGGCTATATGTTCCCTTTGGTCGGGCGCCCCGGCGCTGCCTCACGCCCGTTCCGGCCGGCCTGCTGTACAAGGGTGCTGGCCGAGAGCGGAAAGCGAGAGAGGGCACGACGAGGGAGGGCACGACATGTCCGAGTCCCGGGCGCCCTGGCGCCGACGGTCGGTGGCCGTGATCGTCTTCGCCCTGGGCGGGTACGTCATCGTCCGCGCCGCCAACACGCCGCAGAGCGACACACCGCCTCCCGCGCGCGCGTCCGCGTCGGCGCCCACCCCGTCGGCCGCCCCGGCCACCACGCCCGCGCCCGCCGCGCCGCCCTCCGCCACGGCGACGGCGACGGCTACGGCGGCGACGACGGCCGCGGGAGTCGCCACGTCGTACGACCCCGCCGACTACGCCCGACAGGTCCGCACCCGGGCCGGCGAGGCCGGCGTCAGCGCGCAGCTGCTCATGGCGATCCTCTACAACGAGGCGTACACGCCGCACGACCCGGCCCTGGAGCGCGCCTGGCAGAAGTCCGGGCCGGACGCGGCCATCGGCATCGCGAACATGCGCCGGGCCGCCTTCGACGAGGTCCGCAGGGGCCGGGACTTCGCCGGCCGCCGCTGGGACGAGCTGCCGGACGACCGTGACCTCGCCATCGAGTCCGCCGCCTGGTACCTGCACGACCTCGCCGGCCGGCTGCCCGCGCGGTGGCCCGCCGCCTACAGCCGCAGCGCGCTGCTCGCCCTCGGCTACAACGCCGGACCGGACGACATGCTGGCCTTCGCCCGCGGTGCGCGACCCGACAGCCGGGCCCGGTCCTATCTCGACAGACTGCGTACGAACTGGGCCAAGGCAGGCAAGGCGGTCGGCGTGGACGGACCCCTCTGACCGCGTCCTCACCATCGTCACGCCGTTTTCATGACATGCCTCACCTGTGAACAGGGCCAGGGCCTGCGCTGTTCGGGTGACGAGTTTGTTAGATTGCGCAACTACGCAATCGAGGTGGGGTTCCGGCTCCGCCCGTCGGCACATCGTCGCGCACGCCCGGTCGCTCCTCCGTCGGCCCCGCATGCCGCGCTCGAGCGTCATGGGAGTGGGACATGAGCGACCCGTGGGACGGCCCGAGCGGCCAGGCCACGCGCAGCCGCACCGCCCAGGTGCCCGGACAGCGTACGGCCGAGCCCGGCGGACGCCCGCCGGGCGGACGTGCCGCGGCCCGAGCGGCCTCCCGTGCGCGCGGCTCGCGGTCCGGCCGCCGGGCCCGCCCTGGCCGCGGCAGGACCGGCGGCCGTGCGCTGCGGATCATCGGCCTGTGCCTGGCGGTCCTGGTGCTCGGCACGGCCGGCGTCGGCTGGTGGTTCTACGAGCACCTGAACGGCAACATCAACAGCGTCGCGCTCGACGGCAAGGGCGGCCAGGAGAAGGCCGACGCGTTCGGCCGCACCCCGATCAACATCCTGGTGATGGGTTCCGACGGCCGGACCAGCAAGACGGACTGCAAGCTCGGCGGCGGCTGTTCGAAGACCGGGGTGCAGACCGGCAGCAACGCGGACGTGGAGATGGTCGTGCACATATCCGCCGACCGCTCGAACGCCACCGTGATGAGCATCCCGCGCGACACCATGACCCGCGTCCCGGCCTGCAAGGACAGCGCGTCCGGCCAGTCCACGGCCGGCTACTACGGCCAGATCAACAGCGCGCTGCAGTACGGTCCGGCCTGCCAGGTCGCCACCGTCCACCAGCTCACCGGAATCCCCATCGACCACTTCGTGAAGCTCGACTTCTCCGGCGTGGTCAAGATGTCCGACGCCGTCGGCGGTGTCCCGGTGTGTGTCAGCGACGACGTCTACGACACCTACTCGCATCTCAAGCTGTCCAAGGGCACGCACACCCTCAAGGGCGTCGCGGCCCTGGAGTTCGTGCGCTCCCGGCACGGCTTCGGCGACGGCAGCGACCTGGGCCGCACCGTCTCCCAGCACATCTTCCTCAGCGCGATGATCCGCAAGTTCAAGAGCGCGGGCACCCTCACCGACCCCACGGCGGTCTACGACCTCGCCGACGCCTCCACCAAGGCACTGACCGTGGACGACGGCCTCGGCACGGTGAAGAAGCTGATCGGACTCGCCGACGACGTGAACAAGGTGCCCGCGAAGCGGATGACCTTCACGACGATGCAGACGGCCCCCGACCCGGGCAACAAGGACCGGGTGGTGGTGGGCCCCGGCGCGAGGAGCCTGTTCGCCACCATCGCCGACGACAAGTCGCTGACCACCGGGTCCGGCAAGAAGTCCGCGGCGGCCTCGGCGACGGCGAAGCCCGCCGCCCCGGCCGTGCCCGCCGCCGAGATCGCCGTGACCGTCGAGAACGGCACCGCCATCACCGGACGCGCCTCCGCCGTGGCGACCGCGCTCACGGACAAGGGGTTCAGCCCCGCCACGACCACGGCCAACGCGCCCGAGCCCGCCACCACGACCACCCTGACCTACGGCACGGGCGACAAGGGCGCGGCCCAGACGGCGGCCAAGGCCCTGGCCCTGTCCGCCTCGCATCTGAAGCAGGGCACCGGCACGGGCCTGACGCTGGTGATCGGCGGCGACTGGCCGGCCGGTACCACGTTCCAGGGCGGTGACTCGGCCTCGTCGGCTCCGGCCGACACCCAGGCCGCGGTCTCCAACGCCCACGCGCAGACCGCCGACCAGGCCAAGACGTGCGCCAAGGTCAGCCCGTACAAGACGGTCGAGGTGGGGGGTGTGCCCATGACACCGGCCCAGGCGTACGCGGCGGCGCGGAGCAGGCCGGACTCGGACGCCTGACGGTGAGCGGGCAGATCCCGGCTTGTACAGTTGCGCAAGGAAGCAATGAAAAGCGGTGAGGGCGGCAGGTGTCGCGCGTCCGGCGCGCACCGCCGTCCGGCATAGAAAGAGGTGGGCGGGATGCTCCGCAATGGACTGGAACCCTGGCACCTGCTGGTCGTGGCGATCGTGTTCCTCCTGCTGTTCGGCTCGAAGAAGCTGCCCGATGCCGCACGCGGGCTCGGCAAGTCGATGCGCATCCTCAAGAGCGAGGCCAAGGCCATGAAGGAGGACGGCGCCGAGGGGCCCTCCACCACGGGCGCCGGCGCGGCGGAGGGGGCGGCCATCGCCGAGCCCGCGCAGCGCGTCGCCCCGGCCGAGCCCGGCGAAGGCGGCGAGGCCGCGACGGCCCGAGCGACTGCCGGGAGCACCCCGGCCCACTGATCCCGCAGATCTGCCCGCCCGCTCGGGCAGGCGTACGGCCTCCGGTCGGCCTGCCCGGCGTGGCCGCGGTGACCAGCCGCGTCACCATGAAGATGCGCACTCCCGGCGCGACAGGCGGGTCCTGCGCGGTGCGGCACGTGGGTCCCGCCCGGTGCGGCAGGGGGCTCCGCGCGGTGTGGCCGGGGGCTCCGCGCGGTGCGGCAAGGGGCCCCGCGCGGTGCGGCGGCAAATGTGGCAAATGGGTACATTGGGACTTCGGGGAGCAGTTCCGAGCCTCACGCGACCACGCGAAGAGGGCCGAAGCGCCTTCGGAAAGGGTCACCATGCACCTCGACCTCAGCCCCGCCGTCCTCGCCGAGCTGCGCCGGTCCCGGCCCCATCCGGCGGTCTCCATCCTGATGCCCACGCACCGCCGGGAGCCGGACAACGCGCAGGACCCGGTCCGGCTGCGCAATCTGCTGGCTGAGGCGAAGGAGAGGGTCCAGTCCGATCCGGCGGTGTCCCGCGCCGACCGGATGGACCTGATGGAACAGCTCGACCGGGCCCTCGCGGAGGTCGACCTGGTGCACGCCGAGGACGGCCTGGCGATCCTCGCCGCGCCCGGCGAGCACCAGGTCTGGTCGTTCGGACGCACCGCCCCCGCCCGGGTCGTCCTGTCCGACACCTTCCTCACCCGCAACCTGGTCGCCGCCCAGGCCGCCGAGCGTCCCTGCTGGGTGCTCGCGGTCGCCGCCGACCGGGTGGTGCTGTGGGGCGGCAACGAGGAGCGGCTGACCGAGGAGACCGCGCACGGCTTCCCGCTGGTACGCGTCTACGACAAGCCCGACCCCGAACGGCTGGAGCAGATCGGCGACGTGCCCAGCACCTTCCGCGACGAGGAGACCAAGACCTTCCTGCGGCAGGCCGACATCGAGATCGGCAAGGTCCTCGCCGCCGACCCCCGCCCGCTGTACGTGGCCGGCGAGGCCGCCGCGCTCTCACTGCTGGACGCCATCGGCACCATCGCCAGGGAGGCCGCCGCGCAGATCCCGCACGGCGGCCTCGTCCAGGCCGATGCCGAGACCGTCCGCCGGGTGGTCCAGCCCGCCGTCCGCGCCCAGGCCGACCGTGAGATCGACGCGGCCCTCGCCCTCCTCGACCAGGCCCGCGGGCGCCAGGAGTTCGCCGCCGGCCTGGACGAGGTCTGGCAGGCCGCCGGGGACGGCCGGATCTCCCGGCTGGTGGTCGAGGAGCACTTCCGCACCACCGTCCGCGACGACGGCGACCACCTCGTTCCCGCCGGCGCCGACGAGCCCGGGGCGCGCGAGGACATCGTCGACGAGGTGATCGAACGCAGCCTCGACACCGGCGCCCAGGTCAGCTTCGTACCCGACGGCGCCCTCGCCGACGCCGGACGGGTCGCCGCCGTGCTGCGGTACTGAACTGCCTTCGCGCGGGCCCTGGTTCAGTGCGCGTGCCCGGAGTGCTCCTCCGGGGCCGGCGCGGAGGCGGCACCGGACGCCTGCTGGTGCGTGCCCGTCCGGCCCGCCCGGACGGTGAACGCCGCGGTGTGGACGGCGCCTTCGTGCTTGAAGTCCAGGAAGAGGCGGTAGGTGCCGGCGCTGGGTGCCGTCGCGGTGAACGTGATGTCCGGACCCGCCTCGGTCCTGCCGTCGCCGGGTGCGCCGGCCGGGTGGACGTGGAGGTAGGCCAGGTCGCCGGAGCGCAGCGCGACGAGGTGGCCGTAGGCGCCGAGGTAGGGCTGGAGGTCGCGGACCGGCCTGCCGTTCCGGGTCACGCTCAGCGTCAACTCGCCGGCCCGGTCGGGAGCCAGGCTGCCGCGGAGGCCGACCTCGTATCCGTCGACCTCGGTCGTCGCCGCGGGGACGGGGAGCCGGGCGGGCTCGTACATACCGGACGCGGTGAGGTCCGCGCCGAGGGTGAGGCCTTCGCCGCCGCGAGGTGTGAAGTCGGCGAAGACCCGGTAGGTGCCGGCCTTCGGAAGGTTCACGGGGGTGGACCAGGTGCCGTCGGCGGCGCGGGTCGGGTGCAGGTGGCGGAAGAGCGTCAAGTCGCGTGAGGCGATGATCAGATGCAGTTCCTTGGTGTGCTCCTGCTGGTAGTCGGTGAGGGCGCGCCCGGTCGAGTCCCGCACGACCCTGAACCGCAGATCGGTGGTCTTTCCGGGCTCGACGGCGGGCGTCTTCAGATCGAGGGTGTAGCCGCCCTCGGAGATCTGGAGGCCTCCGGGAGGAGCGGCTGACGCATGGCCCGTGCCTTCATGTGCCCCGTGGGCCTCCTGCGCTCCGTGGGCCCCGTGCGCGGCGCTCTCCGTCGTGGGGGAGACCCGGCCTATACCGCTGCCGACGCCGTAGGCGGTGCCGAAGGTGGCGGCGAGCGCGGCGGCGAAGACGGTGATCCGCAGTCCGGTGTTCATGGTCACTCCTCGTCTCAAGGGCCGTCCGAGGGCGGCTCGTTGTTCCACAACATACCCCTGGGGGGTACCAAGCTCAAGCGGGGATCTTCTTGCGATAGATACGGGAGGGGGGTATAGGCGGAATCTGCCGCTTGATACCCCCTGGAGGTATGGCAAAGGTCACCGGCCGATGAGTGCCCCCCCGAAGCGCGGCGGGCGGTTGCCGGGCGTGTGTGTGACGCCGCACCGGGTACCGGGAAAGCACCTGCTCACGGCCGGGGCGACGGCACCGACAACACCGGGCGACAGCATCGGCACCCGCACCAGGGCGACAGCACCCGACCGAGCCGGAGACCTCGCGGGAGGATTCGGAGACATCGCGGGAGGTTGCGATGGAACTCGTGGAGGAGCGCCCCTACCGCTTCCGTATCGAACGGCACGCGGACATGAGGGTCCCGGGCATCGTCTTCGCCTCCCGGGACCTGCTGAAGGGCGCCGAGCAGGCGCTCGACCAGGTGGTCGACGTGGCCACCCTGCCCGGCATCGTCGGGGCCTCGTACGCGATGCCCGACATCCACTGGGGCTACGGCTTCCCCATCGGCGGCGTCGCGGCGACCGACGTGCACGCGGGCGGCGTGGTCTCGCCGGGCGGGGTCGGCTTCGACATCTCGTGCGGCGTACGACTGCTGGCCGCCGACTGCGACCGTACGGAACTGCGGCCCGCCCTGCACGCGGTCATGGACGGGCTGGACCGGGCGATCCCGCGCGGAGCCGGCCCCGGCGGAGTCTGGCGGCTGACGGGCCCCGGACAACTGGAGCGGATCCTGGAGGGCGGCTCCCGCTACGCGGTGGAGCAGGGGCACGGCGAGGACCGCGACCTGGCCCGCTGCGAGGACGGCGGGGCGGTCGCCGACGCGGACGTGACCCGGGTCGGCCCGCGCGCACGCGAGCGCGGACTCGGACAGGTCGGCAGCCTCGGCTCCGCCAACCACTTCCTGGAGATCCAGCAGGTCGCAGAGGTGTACGACGAGCGGGCCGCTGCGGCGTTCGGGCTGTCCGGCGGCCAGGTCTGCGTGATGATCCACTGCGGCTCCCGGGGCCTCGGACACCAGATCTGCACCGATCACGTGCGGGAGATGGGCCGCGCGATGGCCCGCCACCGCATCCGTGTGCCGGACCGGCAGCTTGCCTGCGCCCCGGTGGAGTCACCCGAAGGACGCGCCTACCTCGGGGCCATGGCCGCAGCCGCCAACTACGGGCGCGCCAACCGGCAACTCCTCACCGACGCGGCACGCCGGGTCTTCGAGCGGGCCGCGGGCGTACGGCTGACCCTCGTGTACGACGTCTCCCACAACCTCGCCAAGATCGAGACGCACACCGTGGACGGGACACGCCGTCTGCTGTGCGTGCACCGCAAGGGCGCCACCCGTGCCTTCCCGCCCGGCCACCCGGACCTGCCCGACGACCTGAGCGAGGCGGGCCAGCCGGTGCTGATCCCCGGCACCATGGGCACCGCCTCCTACGTCCTGGCAGGCGTACCCGGCGGCGACGCCTTCGCCTCCGCCTGCCACGGCGCCGGCCGCACGATGAGCCGCCACGAGGCCATGCGCACCTTCACCGACCGGGAACTGCGCGCCAGGCTGGAGCACGCCGGTATCGCGGCCCGCCCGCTGTCCTGGCGGAGCCTGCCCGAGGAGGCGCCGGAGGCATACAAGGACGTCGACGCGGTCGTGGTGGCCGGCGAGGGCGCGGGGCTGTGCCGCAGGGTGGCCCGCCTGGTGCCGCTGGGTGTGGTGAAGGGGTGACGCCCTTCGGCGTGGTTCCGGCGTGGTTCCGGCGTGGTTCCAGCGTGGCTCCGGGGTGGTTCCAGCGTGGCTCCGGGGTGGTTTCGGCGTGGCCAGGAGGGTGACGGCGTCACACGTCGACCGTCACCGCGCAGGACCAGCCGTACGGATCGGGCCCCACCCGCAACCGGTGCCATGACACGCCCTTGGGAGGGGCGCCGGTGATCTCCACGGCGTCGAGGCCGGTGACCGCCAGCCGCACGCCCAGCCTGTCGTCGACGGCCTCCGCCTCGACGTCGACCGGCACCTGGCCGCGTACTTCCAGCCGGTAGACGACCTCGTCCAGCAGCGCTGTCAGCAGCTCCGCGTCGCTGCCCTCACGCAGTTCCATGCGCTCGACGGAGGTCGGATGGGCGCCGGAGACGTCCGCGAAGCACTCCACGAGGCCGAGCACCGCCTCCGCGAGACACCGCTCGCGACTGGGCCCCCACGCCTCGATCCGTATGTCGGCCGTGTGCGGCACCGCCCGGTGCCCGCCGGTGCCCTGCCGGCGCGCCAGCCTCTCGTCGCCCGTGTCACCGACCATGCCCTCCGTGTGCCCGTTCGCCCGAGCCGCACACCCCGCAGGCATCGACGGCGCCGGTGGGGGTACCCGGACAAAGCCGTCTCCTGGCAGCCCTGCGACTGGCAGCCCTGCGACTGACAGCCCCGCGACGAACCCCGGAATCCGAACCCTGGAACCACCGAGATGTCTCTTCGACTGCTGATCCTCGACCACCCCCGCCTCCGGTTGATCTTCGGGCACCCCGTCATCGCGATCGAGGTCGCGAGCCGCGGCGGTGCGTACCGTCACCGCACGACCGCGTACCGAAAGGCGCGGGAGTCGGCACAGCAGCCGGGAAGGCAGCCGGCACGGAAGTCGGCGCGGGAGCCGTCCGAGGGCCCTTCCGCGTCCGGTCGGCCGCCTGACGACCGAGGTGAAACCTGACATGTGGGTGAAACCTGACATGTGACGGTGCCCCGCCCATTGCGCCCGCCCGGCAGTTCGTTTCATGCTGCACCTATGTTTATAATCCCCTTATGCATAAGCGGGTTATGGACCTGGGTGCGGAGGTCTCGGCCTCCGGGAGGGAAGTACGCGTGAGCGCATCGCATGGCAAGGCCGCCAGCCCGTTCAGGCAACCGAAGGCGGTCTGGGCCGTCGCCTTCGCCTGTGTGATCTCGTTCATGGGCATCGGTCTGGTCGACCCGATCCTGCCCGCCCTGGCCGAGAGCCTGCACGCCACACCCAGCCAGGTCTCCCTGCTGTTCAGCAGCTACCTGATCGTGACCGCGGTGGCCATGCTGATCGTCGGCTGGTTCTCCAGCCGCTTCGGCGCCAAGCGCACCCTCGTCATCGGCCTGGCCGTCATCGTCGTCTTCGCCGCACTCGCCGGTGCCTCCGGCTCCATCGACGGCATCGTCGGCTTCCGGGCCGGCTGGGGTCTGGGCAACGCCCTGTTCATCGCCACCTCCCTGGCCGTCATCGTCGCTTCCGCCAGCGGCGGTTTCGGCGGCGCGATCATCCTCTACGAGACCGCGCTCGGCCTCGGCATAGCCGTCGGACCCCTGCTGGGCGGCGAGTTGGGTGCCATCAGCTGGCGCGGCCCGTTCTTCGGCGTCGCCGTCCTCATGGCCGTCGCCCTGGTGGCCACCCTCGCCTTCGTGCCCAACCTGCCGAAGCCCGCGCGCCCCACGTCACCGCTCGCCCCGCTCAGGGCACTTCGGCACCGGGGCCTGCTGACCATGGGCATCATGGCCCTGCTGTACAACTGGGGCTTCTTCACGATGCTCGGCTACGCGCCGTACCCGATGGAACTGGACGCCCACCAACTCGGCCTGGTCTTCACCGGATGGGGCCTGCTCGTGGCCGCCTTCAGCGTCTTCTTCGCCCCGCGCCTTCAGGCCCGCTACGGCACCGCCCCCGTCCTGTACGCCAACCTCGTGGGCCTGGGCGTCGTGATGGCCGTCATCGCCGCCAATGTCGCGGATCCCACGGTCGTGATCGTCGCGGTCATCGTCAGCGGCGCCTTCATCGGCATCAACAACACGCTCACCACCCAGGCCGTCATGCTCGTCTCCCCGGTCGAGCGCCCGGTGGCCTCCTCCGCGTACGGCTTCCTGCGCTTCATCGGCGGTGGCCTGGCCCCCTACGTCGTCGGCAAGCTCGCCGACGCCACCGACCTCAGCGTCCCCTTCTACCTCGGCGCCGCCACCTTCCTCCTCGCCGTCCCCGTGCTCGCCAGCGGCCACAGCCTGCTTCGCCAGGCCGAACAGCACACCGGCGAGGGCGAGCCGGTGGCGCCGGCCCTCATCCCCGTGGGCAACGCCGCGAAGGGCGGCACGCCCGCGGTGGTCGTCGCCGTGGGCGCGCACGAGCGCGCCGGTGCCATCGTCGACGCGGCGGCACGGCTCGCCCGGGAGACCGGCAGCCCGCTGGAGGTGGTGCACGTCCAGCAGACGGCCGTCGTCGAGGAACAGGCCGTCGACACCGAGGACTTCGACGCCGCCCGGGCCGCCGTCACCGCGCATCTCGACCGGCTCGCCGCCCACGGCATCGCCGCCACCGGCCAGATCCTCACCAGCGTCGGCGACCACGCCGCCGCCGGCCGCGCGGTCGCCCGGCACGCCGCCGACGTCCGCGCGCGTGTCGTCGCCGTGGGCCGCTCCCCGCGCGGCCCCCTCGCCCAGTTCGCCGACGGCAGCTTCACCTCCGCCCTCACCCACACCGCCGGCTGCAGCGTCGTACTCGTCGACCCGGACGACGCCCCCCGGCACCTGACGGCGGACAGCCTGAAGGAACTGCGCACCACCTCGTAGGCCGGGATCCCCGCGCCCCGCTAGGCTTCTCGATCATGGAGAAGCCAGGAGGGGTGGGCATGGCGGGGGATTCGGTCGACCTGATCCGTCTGGAGGGGGATGGCAACAGCGTCGTCCTCAGGATCACGGGCAAGGAGCAGCAGATGAGGGCCGGGGCCTATGCCCTGGCCGGGGAGTTCGTGGTCGATACGCCCTTCGTCCGTGGCACCCTCGCGACCTGGCTCGTCCCCGAGGACCTGCGGCGGTGGCAGCAGGCCCTGGACTCGCTCGACGCGGGACAGGACATCACCTGGCGCGAGGGAGGACGCGCCCCATGGCTGTTCATCGAACTCGACGAGGACGACGACCGGTGCCAGGTCACGATCGAGGACCACTCCATGTCCCTCACGACCGTGACGGTCACCGTCTCCCTGGCCGACGCCTGGTTCGACGACGCGTACCGGCGCCTCGACCTGGTCTGGGACACCTGGCCCCTGAGCGAGGACGAGGACTGAACGGGCACTGCCCGGAGCGCGCCTGCCCGAAGCGCGCCTGTCCGCAACGCACTTGAGGCCGCCTCGGGATCGGCGATCGTTGATGTTGATACTGATGTTGATGTTGATGTTGATACGGTCCGGTCATGCATGAAGCACGGGGAACATCCGCGAGGGCGGTCACCGGCGCCGATGTGGAACGTGCCGTCCGGCTTGCCGTGTCGGCGCTGCGCCGGGCGGAGGGGGCGGACTGGAGCGTCAGGGCCGGCTCCCTGGAATGGGACTGCTGGGAGACGGTCGAGCACCTTGCCGACGACCTGTTCTCCTACGCCGTCCAACTCGGCCCGGCGAACCCGCCCACGAGCACCCATGTCCCGTTCGCCTGGAGCCGCAAGCGGCCGGGCGGCCCGGCGAACGCGGTCTTCGCGGACCGCGAGGCCGGCCCCGCGGGGCTGCTCCAGGTCCTGGACGCCAGCGGCGCCCTCCTGACCGCCATCGTCCGCACCGCGGCGCCCACGCTCAGGGCACACCACATCTTCGGTGCCTCCGATCCCGAAGGCTTCGCCGCGATGGGCGTCGTCGAGACCCTGGTGCACACCCATGACGTCGCCGAGGGGCTGGGCATCGACTGGTCGCCGCCCGCCGACCTGTGCGACCGCGTGCTGACCCGCCTCTTCCCCCACGCCCCGACCGACACCGAGCGCTGGCCGACCCTCCTGTGGGCCACCGGCCGCACCGACCTGCCCGGCCGGCCCCGCCTCAACACCTGGCGCTGGTACGGCGCCCCGCGGGCCGACGGGGCGGACAGGGCCGACGACGCACCGTAGGAGCCCGGCTGTCACACAGAAGGGGCGGACCTGTGTGGTGTCCACGGGTGTCGGTCGACAGTAAGGCGGCCGGGTGATGGGTGCCGACGCCTGTGCAGCCACGGGCCCCGGTCCGGACGGCGAGCGGGCCGCGAAGGAGCCCGGATGGCTGCCGGACGACTTGCACGTGTCGGCCGGGGCGTGGACGGTGAGGGCCGGATCGTCCTGTGGAGCCCGACGCGAAACGGCTGTTCGGTTACGACGCCTCCGCAGCCCTGGGGGAGTCGGCTGCCTGGCTCCTTGTCGCGGCCGAGGACGGGGCGGACACTGCCGGGCCGTTCGGAACCGCACAGGTAGGCAGGGCCGGCCGGGCCCGCGCCGATGTCCTCCGGGCACGGTGCAAGAACGGCACGACGCGGGCGGTGGAGTTCCGCACCCGCTGCCTGAACGACACCGAGGGCGAGGTGCTCGGCCTGACCCTCGCCGCTGACGCGGACGACGTCGGCAGGGCCGAGGGCGACTTGGCCCTGTCCGACCTGCCGATCGACCGGTCACCGGTCGGCCTCGCCGTGTTCGACACCGACCCGCGCTGGACCAGCGCACCGTCGGCCGTACCCCCGTCGACCCCGAGCACGACCACGTCTGGTCGGAGTCCGAGATCACGTCCACACTCAGCGAGTCCTTCGCCACCCGCGTGTACGCCGTGTGTGATCCCCGGTGCGGCACATGCGCCTTCTCCAGCGCCGGGCATCTGCCTCCCGTGCTGGTACAGGCAGACTGCCTGGCGACGCTCATCGGCGTGCCGACCGCGGCGCCGGTTGGTGTGGGAGGAGTCCCGTTCGAGGAACTGGAGATGCAGCTGCCCGAGGGCGCCTTGCTGGCCCGCTACGCCGACGGGCTGGTCGCGACGCGCAAGGATTCCATCGACGTCGGAATCCACGCCCTGTGCCTGGCCCTGGAAGGGCTGCCCGGGCCCCCGAGGAGACCTGTGACATGGTTCTCGACAAGCTCTACTGCTCCTCAGGGGACGACATCGCCCCGCTTCTGGCCCGCCTCGGCCGGGCAGGAGGTACGGCCTGGCCGAGGCGGGCCCGGCCGGGCCAGGAGCAGGGCGGGCGCCGCTTCGTGCGGGTCCGCGCGAGCGCCGACGGCGTCGCGCGGACCTCTGCCTCGGCGGGCGAGCCCGGGGTCAGGCGGTGGCGCCGCCGTTACCCGCGGCCTTGCGGCGGCGCACCACGAAGACCGCACCGGCGCCCGCGGCCACCGCGACACCGCCGGTCAGGGCGATGAGGGGGAGCGCCGAGCTGGAACCGGTCTGGGCGAGGTGGCCCTGCGGGTCGATCTCGGTGTTGCCGGAAGGCTGCCTCGGCAGCGGCTTCTTGCCGCCCTGCGGCTTGGCGTCACCGGGGTCGCCGGGGGCGGAGCCCGCCTTCAGGATGTCGAACTCGTAGTAGCTGTCGCCGCCGGAGTAGACGCACTGGCCCTGGTCGTCGGTGTACATGCCGATGCTGATGGCGTAACCGAGGCCGGCCGGCGCGGTCTTGTCCACGGACAGGCGCAGGCCGATGGTGAGGGACTCGTGGGCCCGGAGGTCGGTGTAGCCGAGGTAGCCGGCGCCCTCGTCGTTCTCGTCGAGGGAGATGTCGACCCACTTGCCGGAGGCGGGGTCCTGGTACTGCAGGGTGAGGTGGCTGGTGTCGATGAAGTAGTCGCTCTCGTCCACCTGAGCGGCGAACACACCGAAGTCGACACGCTGGTACGCACGGTCGCCGGAGTTGTCCACGTTCAGCTTGAAGTTGTGGAATCCGCTGCCCGCCACGATCTTCGAGGGCAGCCCGGACAGGTCGGTGGTCAGGTCCTCGTCGACAGAGGGCTCATCGGAGTCGCATTCGAGCGGGGGCGTCGACTCGGAGGGAGACGCCGAGGGGGTGGTGGACTCCGAAGCCGAAGCCGAAGCCGACGGCGGCGTCGACGGGTTCGAGGGGGCGGACTCGGAAGCGGCAGGGGAGCTCTCGCCCGCGGCCGGGGAGGACTCGCCGGCCGCGGGGGACGACTCGCCGGCGGCCGGGCTGGACTCCTGGCCGGAGGGCGCGGACTCGCTCTCGGCGGGAGCAGACACGCTGGCAGAGGGCGAGGCGCTGGGGTCGTCGTCCGCGAAGGCGGTCGGCGCGGCCAGCAGGACGGCCGGGGTGATGGCGGCCGTCGCGGCGGCGACTGCCAGGGAACGGCGAAGCTTCATGCGAACCTCGTCAACAGGAGTGGGCGAAATCTTTACGTAGATTCGACCAGCCATATGAGAAAAGGGTTGTCCGGAAAGATCACTTAGCTTGTGTGACCTAGGTCACATTGGTGAGGTGATTGTTTCGATTGCCCCTGTGTGCGCTGTGGCGGATCGTCATATGTCCCTGAATGCACTCGGGATGTCGGCGCCAGGAGTCCCAGCAGGGCGCGGTCGTGCGGCCGGCGGAGGGGTGAGTGGGGCGGAGGGGCGAGTGGGGAGGAAGCGCGGCCTGGGCGCCCTGCCACGTGTGGGCGCCCAGGCCGACCTCGCGAACAGGGAGCCCGTCACGTGGACGTGCGAGCCGGCCCTGCACGACGGCGCCCGCTCGACTCCCCCCGGAGTGCAGGCGCCCTGACCCCGACCGGGGTCACTTCCTACAGCGCCGACCGTGATCGCGGTGTCACGGGTGTCGGGGGATGCTCACGAGGTCGACACCCGTGTGGAGGTCATCGTTCGCCTACTCCACATCGCCATCGCAAATTCTTCATTTGCGGACCTGCGAACCACCCACGTGGCGCCGCATCACCTCGTCCAGCTCGCCCCCCATGTCGATCTCGCGGGCCACGTCGACCAGGGCTCCGGCCAGGATCGACTCCGGGGTGCGGTCGGCCAGCACCAGCCCGACGTGGACGGACCGCTCCGGCCGGGGCAGCGTCAGCAGCCGGGTGCCCTCGGGGACGCCGTAGCTGTGCAGCCAGGCGTGCGGGATGACGCTGGACAACCCCATGGAGGTGATGTGCGCGTAGATCGCCGAGACGGTGTCGGTCTCGACCACGGGACTCGCCGCCGCGCCGGCCTCGGCGAAGTGCCCGTCGAGGATCCGGCGGTTCTGCATCACCGGCGTCAGCAGGCACAACGGCGCCGACGCGGCCTCGGACCAGCTGACCGAGTCATGGCCGGAGAACTCCCCGTCCAGCGGGGTCAGGAACAGGTACCGCTCGCGGTAGAGGGGCACCGTCCGTACCTTGCCCAGGGGCTCGCCGTCCACGTAGGTCAGGCCGACGTCGATGTCGAACTCGTTCAGCCGGGACACGATCTCCCGCGACGACATCGACTCCAGCGAGAACCGCATCTCCGGCTGGCGGCCGTGCAGCGGGGTGGTCAGCAGGGACGCGACCGGCAGCGCCGTGGGCACCGCGCCGATGCGCAGCACCCCGGACAGCCCGCCCCGCATGCTCGACAGCGAGTGACGCAGCGCGTCCTGCTCGGCGAGCATCCGGTGGGCCCAGTGCAGCACCTGCTTGCCCTCCGGCGTGAACCCCTCGAACCGCTGCCCGCGCAGCACGATCCGCACCCCGAGTTCCGTCTCGAGCTTGCGGATGCCCGCCGACAGCGCGGGCTGGGACACATGGCACGCCTCGGCTGCGCGACCGAAGTGGCCCTCGCGCGACAAGGCACTCAGGTACTCCAATTGACGCAACAGCATGCGCCATGAATACCCCGAATCGAAGCCGCAGGTAAAGCCGCGCGCCGACAGAACCCCCAGGTAGGGGCCCGACGCCGCCCCCTCGGCCTCAGCTGACGCCTGTGCCGCAGTCCGTGCGGATCGGGGCGCTCGCGGCCGGGGAGTCATCGGCCGCGATACCCTCGGCCTCCACCGCGACCGCGAGCCGGTAGTTGTACGTGCCGACCCGCCCGGCCGGGCAGGGCACCGACACCTTCCCGTGGGACTGGCGCCGCCCGGACGTCCAGGTGGTGAGGCGGCGCTCGCTGTACGGCCGCCAGCCCGACCAGCTGTCCCGCTCGATCCCGTAGTGCTGGCGAATCCGCGGCGGGTGGCCCGAGCAGCGTGTGCGGAAGCCGGCGGAGTGGATCCTCGCGCGTGGCTTCGCACCGCCGAGCACGATCTCACCGTCCTGGGCGATGGACGAGACCGTGGTGGCGCACCACCAGCCGCGCACCTTGACGATCCTGGTGTTGTCGCACTCGGTCTGGCTGCCCGGAGCGCGGTAGTCGGTGCGCCGTACGGCACGGGAGTCCTTGGGTGCCGCGTCGACGTCGCCGATCGTCATGCGCAGCGACCCCCCCCCCGGGCAGTTCCTCCGCCCGCCATGCGATCTTCGTCTGGATCGGCTCGACGGAGGGGCTTGGCTCGACGGAGGGGCTCGGACTGGCGGAGGGGCTGCTCGGACCGGCGCCGGCGCCGGTGCTCGCGCTGTGGCCGGCGCAGGGCGAGGCCACCTCCACGGGACCGGCAGAACGCCCGGTCGCCGTCCCGGACCGGCAGCCGGCGAGGGCCAGCAGCGCGGCCACGGCTATGACGGACAGGACGGGTCGCTTCATGGAGGGTTCCCTTGTGTGAATCCAGGCCGGTGGGCGGCGACAATCTAGTACGCGCGAGCCGCGATGTCGTCAGGCGGACCTGTCACGGGGGCGGTGCATGACACCGGCAGGGGCACCGCACGGCAGAGGCGTCGCCGCATGAGAGAGGCGTCGCCACAGAACAAAGGCGTCGCACATGACAAAGGCAAGGAGGGAACCCACTCCTTGCCACTCTCAACTTATAGCGCACAGGGGGCCTTGCCACAAGGCCCCGTCGATGCCGCAGAATCGCCCGCCGAAGCCCGAACTGCGGAAGTGGGATGTTTGATGATCGACGTGATCGTTGCCGGTGGCGGACCGACGGGCCTGATGCTGGCCGCCGAGCTGCGGCTGCACGACGTGCACGTGGTCGTGCTGGAGAAGCTGACCGGACCGACCCAGGAGTCCCGCGGACGCGGCCTGCACGCGCGCAGCGTCGAGATGATGGATCAGCGGGGCCTGCTGGACAGGTTCCTCGCGGTCAGTGAGAAGTTCCAGGCCGGTGGCCTCTTCGGCGGCATCGTCAAGCCCTGGCCGGAGCGGCTGGACACGGCGCACCCCTTCGGCCTCAGCACCCTGCAGCCGCAGACCGAGCGGCTGCTGAACGAGCGTGCCGTCGAACTCGGCACCGAGATCCGGCGCGGCTGCGAAGTGGTCGGGCTGAGTCAGGACGAGGACGGCGTGAGCGTCGAACTCGCGGACGGCACACAGCTGCGCTCGCGCTACCTCGTCGGCTGCGACGGAGGCCGCAGCACCGTGCGCAAGGCGCTCGGCGTCCAGTTCCTCGGCGAGCCCGCCACGGTCGAGACACTGCTGGGCGACATGGAGGTGACCGAGGACCGGGCGACGATCGACGCCGTCGTCGCGGAAGTGCGCAAGACCCAGCTGCGGTTCGGTGTCATCCCCAACGGAGGCGGGGTGTTCCGCCTCGTCGTACCCGCGGACGGCGTGTCCGACGACCGGGCGGTCGCACCGACCCTCGAAGAGTTCAAGCAGCGGCTTCGGGCCGTCGCGGGCACCGACTTCGGGGTGCACTCACCGCGCTGGCTGTCCCGGTTCGGAGACGCCACCCGGCAGGCCGAGCACTACCGGGTCGGCCGGGTGCTGCTGGCCGGCGACGCGGCGCACATCCACCCGCCGACCGGCGGGCAGGGGCTCAACCTCGGCATCCAGGACGCGTTCAACCTCGGCTGGAAGCTGGCCGCGGCGGTCGACGGCTGGGCGCCCGAGGGGTTGTTGGACAGCTACCACACCGAACGCCACCCGGTCGGCGCCGCCGTGATCGACAACACCCGCGCGCAGATCACGCTGCTGGGCACCGATCGGGGCGCGGTCGCGCTGCGGGAGCTGTTCACGAAGCTGATGGACTTCGAGGAGGTGAACCGGTACGTCACCGGGATGATCACGGCGGTCGGGGTCCGGTACGACGTCGGCGAGGGCCACGAACTTCTCGGCCGACGGCTGCGGGACGTGCAGCTGAAGCGCGGGCGCCTGTACGACCTGATGCACGGCGGACGCGGCCTGCTCCTCGACCAGACCGGCCGGCTCTCGGTGGAGGGCTGGGCGGACCGGGTCGACCACGTCGTCGACGTCAGCGAGGAACTGGACGTGCCCGCGGTGCTGCTGCGGCCGGACGGCCATGTGGTGTGGGTCGGCGAGGATCAGCGGGAGTTGCTGAGCCGACTGCCGCAGTGGTTCGGCGCTTCCGCCGTGTGAGCGCGCGGGGGCCTGTGCGAGTGCGCGGAGTCTGATTGAGCGCGCGGGGGCCTGTGCGAGTGCGCGGAGTCTGATGGAGTGCGCGGGGCCTGATGGAGTGCGCTGGGGCTGACCGAATGCGCGGGGGCCTGACCGGGGGAGCGGGCGGCCCGGCCGGCTCGTGGCCGGTGGCCGCCGCGGTCAACCGCGCCTGTCGGGAACGGGGAGGGAGTCGAGCCAGCGCAGCAGGCGGGCCCCTTCCCGGCTCATGATGTCCGGGTCGCGCAGGGCGTTGGCCATGAGCGACATGCCCTGGTAGGCGGAGACCAGGGTGAGGGCCAGATCGTCCGGGTCGGACAGGCCCAGCTCGCGGAACTGGCTCCCGGCCCAGTCGAGCAGCCGCCGTATCACCGCGCCGGCCTCCGCGTCGAGGGTTCCGTCGGCGCGCTTGTCGAGTTCGACGGCGAGGGTGCCGGTGGGGCAGCCGTGCCGGGCGGTGACGTCGCGCAGGCCGACCCACCCCTCGATCAGCGCTCTGAGACGGTCGCGCGGGTCGGCCAACTCGTCCAGCCGGTCGGTGAGTTCGTCCAGGTGCGCGCTGTGCTCGGACAGTGCGGCCCGGACCAGTTCGTCCTTGGTCTTGAAGTAGTAGTAGACGTTCCCGACCGGGACATCGGCCTCGCGTGCGATGTCGGCGAGGGTGGTGCGCTCGACCCCCTGCTCGTGCAGGACCCGCGCCGCCGCCGCGGTGAGCTTCCGGCGCTTCAGCGATGCCCGCGCCTGACGATTCACTGAGTTGGTCACCCAACTCACTATAGACAACTCGCGGTGACTCCCTGTACATTCTAAGTCAGGCAACTAACTCACTTCGGGGGGATCATCGTGATCACAGTGACGGGTGCGACCGGCGACATCGGGCGGACGTTGGTGGAACTGCTTGCCGAGGCGGGGGAGGAGGTCGTGGCCGTGTCGCGGCGGCCTCGGCCCGCACAATCCGCGGCCGGTGTTCGGTGGGTCCAGGCCGATGTCGGCGACGCCAAGAGCCTGCGACCGGCTCTCGAAGGCGCCCGTGCCCTGTTCCTGCTGCTGGGCGGTGAACTCGACAGTCGGGGAGAGAGCCCGGACGCCCTGCTGGCCGAGGCGGCGAGGGCTGGGATCGAGCGGATCGTCCTGCTCTCCTCGCAAGCCAGTGCCACCCGCCCGGAGTCGCCCTCGCACGCCCGGCTGCGGGAGTTCGAGGCGGCAGTGCGCGCGTCCGGGCGGAACGTCACCATCCTGAGGCCCGGCGGCTTCGCCTCCAACGCTTTCGCCTGGGCCGAGACGGTCCGCACCGAGCGCGCGGTCGTCGCCCCGTTCGGTGATGTGGCGCTGCCCGTCGTCGACCCGGCGGACATCGCCGCGGTCGCCGCGGCCGTGCTGCGCGAGGACGGACACGCGGGCCGCGTGTACGAGCTGACCGGCCCCGAAGCGATCAGTCCGCGCCGGCAGGCCGAGGTCATATCCGAGGCTCTGGGTGAGGAGGTGACCTTCGTGGAGCTGTCGCGCGAGGACGCGCATGCCCACATGGCCCGGTTCATGCCGAAGGAGGTCATCGACGGAACCCTGGACGTGCTCGGCCTCCCGCTGCCCGCCGAGCAGGGAATCAGCCCCGACGTGGAGGCCGTCCTGCACCGCCCGGCCGTGCCCTTCGGTGCGTGGGTCGCGCGCAACCTGCCGGCGTTCCGGTGACGCGGTCGCCAGAGCGCTCGTGAAGGTCGCCGGAGCAGTCACGAAGGTCGCCGGAGCGCTCGCGAAAGTTGCCGGAGTAATCGTGAAGGAGGTGCCGTTCCGGCGCGGCGTCGTTCCGATCGGTCGGCCCGGGGGTACGCCCGACCGGTCGGCCCGGGATCGCGCCCGGCCAGTCGTTACGCCGGTCGAGGGACCGGCCACGCCGCCCCACGGAAGCAGTGACATCAGGGGTATAAGGGGCGTATCGGTGCTCGCGTTCCCTTGGAGGGGCTCCTCGTGGCCGTTGTGACCATCGTCGGTGCCGGAGTGATCGGAGTGTCCTGGGCGCGCCTCTTCGGCGCGGCCGGCTGGGAGGTGCGCGTGAGCGATCCTCGCCCTGACCTGAGGGACATCGTGGACCGGCAGCTCGCCGGCCTCTCCGTGACCTCGACGAGTGACCTGGCCGCTGCCGCCTCCGGCGCGGACTTCGTACAGGAGGCCGGGCCGGAACGCGTGTCCGTCAAGGAGAAGATGTTCGCCACGCTCGCCGCGAACACGCGCGACGACGTGGTGCTCGCGTCCTCCTCGTCCTCGCTGCTGCCGTCCGTCATCGCCCAGGGCAATCCGGCGGCCGACCGGATCGTCATCGGCCACCCGTTCAACCCGCCGGAGTTGATGCCGTTGGTGGAGGTGGTCCCCGGGCCGCAGACGTCGGCGCGGACGGTCGACAGGGCGACCGAGGTCTACCGTGCGCTGGGCAAGACGCCGATCCGGCTCAAGAAGGAGATCCCCGGTTTCGTCGGCAACCGGCTCCAGAAGGTTGTCGACGACCAGGCCACCTACCTCGTGCAGCAGGGCGTCATCGACGTGAAGGACCTCGACGACCTGGTCCGGGCCTCGCTCGGCCTGCGGTGGGCCACGATCGGCCCCTTCGAGAGCGGCGTCCTCGGCGGCGGCCCCGAGGGCATGCGGCACCTCGTCGAGCATGTCGCCTCGCAGATGACCTTCGAGATCGGCGAGCCGGACGCGGCCGGGATGAACGACGTCCTCGACAAGGTCGAGCAGACCTACGGCACCGGCGAGGCCGCCTACGAACGCCTGGCCGGCCTCCGTGACGAGCGGACCCGGGCCGTGCTCAAGCCGCTGGGCTGGCCCGAGCCGCCGGAGGCGGACGGCCCGCGCGACTGAGCGGCGGCGGACCGTCCCGTCAGCCGCAGGAGGTCACCGACCGGGAAGCCGCTCGGTGACCTCCTGGACCACCCAGCCGTTTCCGTCCGGATCGCTGAACGAGACGTACGACCCGTAACTGCCTCGTTCGGGATGCGGACCGGCCACACGGGCGTCGGTGCCCGCGTGGTGGAACACTCCGCCCGCGTCGTGGAAGACCTCGTTCACCTCGGCGCCGTTGCGGACCAGTTCCTCCCGCGCCGCCTCGATGTCCGTCACCACGAGGTGCAGGCCCTCGGCGGAGCCCGGCGCGGACGCGGAGACACGGTCGCCGAAGATGACCGAGCATTCGGAACCCGGAGGCGTCAGTTGCACCACACGCAGGCCGTCGGTGCCGCTGAAGTCGGCGTCGAGCCGCCATCCCAGCCCTTTGTAGAAGTCCTTCGACCGATCCACGTCGGCGACCGGGATCACGACGACTTCGAGTTGCATGTCCACCATGGAGCCCTCCTGGTGAAGGGGGTGTTGGCGTACCGCAGCGGCGTTGTCGCGCAAACCCCGTCAGATGGGGTGGACACAAGACCGCGCATGTTCGACCACGTCTCAGGCGGCTCTCGCACCGGGTCGGCGGAGACGGCGCGCCGGTCGGACCACTCCACGATACGGCGTCGCCGCGCCGGTGCCACTCCGGCCGCCGGAGCGGCGGGCCCCCGGAGCGGCACGGGACTGGATCGATGTGCGGGTCCGCCGCGATGGGCGTCCCCCGCTGGAACGAAGTCGAGAGGGGGGAGCGACCAGCCGCGACGGACTCGCAGATGACGTACCGGCTTTCCGGTGACGATGTACCGGTTTTCCGGTGGAGCGGTCAGGCGCCGATTTCGCGTTCGAGGACGCGGCGGGCCGCTTCCGCCTCCGCTGCCGGCGGGGACAGCTCGTCGAGGGTGTCGAGCTGGTCGTCCGATTCCAGTTCGCGTTCCCACGCCGCCGCGAGCAGTACCTGCTCCTCACGCGGCCTGGCACCGATGGTTTCCCGGTGCTCCGGGTCCAGGGCCGCCAGGAATCGTGTGACCGGGTCGGTGGCCATGCAATGCTCCTTGTCGCCGGGGAGGGGATCGCGGTGCCCCAGAACGGTCAACCCGTTTCGTCCCGGCTGCCCGACACGATCCGGGGCCACCCTGATGGCTCCGCCGCGGCCGGACCCGGAGTCTCATGCGCCCGGGGCACGCCCGCCGCCAACCATACGCTGAACTGCCGCTGGAGGACGGGCGGAGAGCCCTGGTCCCGGACGGCGTGCGAGTCCTTCGGACAGTTCCGGCCCGACCCGATCGCCCGTGAGGCTCCCCGGATTCGGGCCGGATTCGGGCCGGATTCGGGCACATGGCGTTCGGCGATGTCACAGTGCGGTGCGCCGTCTCGTCATCGGTGTGCAATCACGGGCGAGGGCAGAGGGGTTGACCATATGTCGACAGTGCGGGAAGCGGACAACCTGGCGCCGCTGCGCCGCTTCCACGACGCCGTGAACACCGGCGACGCGGAGATCATCGCCAGGACCGTCGACGAGGTGATGGAACCCGACGTGCTCTTCCACGCGCCGGTACCGATGGAGGCGACGGGCGCACAGGCGCTCAAGCAGGTGTGGGAGGTGCTCCTGCGCGCGTTCCCCGACGTGCACGTGGCTCTTGAGGACGCGATCGCCGAGGGGGACAAGGTCGCTTCCAGGAACACGGTCACCGGTACTCATCTGGGCGAGTACCGGGGCATGGCGCCCACCGGCAGGTCGGTCACCTACAGCGAGATGTTCGTCTTCCGTTTCGCGGACGGCCGGGTCGCCGAGATCTGGGGGGTCGTGGACGTCCTCTCGCAGATGCGGCAGCTCGGCATGCTTCCCTGAGGCACTGCTGGCCGGACGCGTCGCTCGCCTCCGGGCGCGCCGTTCGCCTCCGGGCGTGCCTCTCACCTCCGCGTGCCCGCGACGGACTCGTGGTCGGTCCCGTGGGCCCGTTCGCCGCGCGGCTGCCGGTCGCCGGTGCGCCCGAGGGCGGCGGCGAGGAGGAGTGCGGCGGTGGCGGTGAGGGCGGTGCCCGGCCAGCCGAGGGCGATCGACAACGGCGGGGCCAGGGCGGTCCCGACGGCGCCGACCGTGAAGTAGAGCACCAGGTAGACGCTGGACAGGCTGCCGGAGCGCAGTGGGGCGAGGGCGATGACCCGGCTCATGTTGGCGGCCTGGGCGGCGAAGCAGCCGGCGTCGAAGAGGGCGAGGCCGAGGACGGTCACCGGCTGGGAGTGCAGGCCGGTGGCCAGCAGCGCGGTACCCGCCGCGGCGGTCAGCACGCTGATGGTGATCACGGTCGACGGGGAGTGCCGGTCGGCGAGGCGCCCGGTGAGCGGGAGGACGCCCATGCCGAGGAGCCCGGCCAGGCTGTACAGGCCGATGGCGGTCGGGCCGAGGGAGAAGGGCGGTTCGGCCAGGGCGAGTGCGAGGGCGACCCAGGTGATGTTGAACGCGAAGTACCACAGCCCGCCGGCGGCCAGGGCGCGTCGCAGTTGCGGGAACTCGCGCAGCAGCGGGGGAAGTTCGGTGAGCGCGGCGCGGTAGCCGCGGTCGGAGTGCGGGCGCTGCCGGGGCAGGAGCGTGGCCGCGGCGAGCGCGCCGAGCAGGGCGAGGGCGGCGAAGACGAGGAGCATCCGCCGCCAGCCGAGGAGGTCGGCGAGGGCTCCGCCCGCAAGGCGGCTGAGCAGGATGCCCGCCGACATCCCGGCGGCCACGGCGGCGACGCCGGTGCCCCGCCGGCCGGGCGCGGCGTATCGGCCCGCGATGCTGCTCGCCTGGGCCGCGACACTGGCGGACGCGCCGATGCACAGGTAGGCGGCCAGGAGTGTGCCCGCGCCGGGTGCGAGGGCGGCGAGGGTGAGGGCGGCGGCCAGGGCCGCGAGCTGTGCGGCCACCAGCCGGTTGGGGGCGACACGGTCGGCGAGGGGGAGCAGCAGGGCGAAGCCGGTCATGCAGCCGGTGAGCGCGGCGCTCGGCACGAGACCGATCACGGAGAGGGGGACGCCCAGTTCGGCGGCGACCGCGGTGAGCGCGGGCTGGATGGCGTAGTTGTTCGCGATCGCCGTTCCGGCCGTGCAGGCGAGGAGGAACGTGCCGCCTCGGGGGAGGGCGGGGTTCATGGCCGTGTGCCACGGGTGAGGACGACGGCGTAACGGCATTCGCTGTCCGTGGTGTTGGCGAAGACGCGCTCGGTCGGTTCGCCGAGTTCGATGGTGTCGCCCGCGCCGAGTTCGTGGACCGTGTCCCCGTCGTGGAAGGTCAGCCGGCCGTCGAGGACCCAGACGATCTGTCGTACGAAGGCGAACGCGGCGGCCGGATACGGCACGCGGGCGCCCGGAGGCAGGTGGATCTCGGCGACCTCCGCGGGGAAGCGCGGGCCGGAGATCTGGCGGCGCCGGTAGCCGGTGCCGGGATCCTGCCATTCGTCCGTGCCGTCCCGGCGGCGTACGCCCGCCCCTGCCTCCGGCTCGTCCCGCGTGCCTTCGGCCAGGGCCAGCAAGGAGGCGACGCTGAGCTGGAACGCGGCGGACAGCTTGCCGAGGACGACGGCCGTCGGACTGCTCTCACCGCGCTCGATCCTGCTGATCATGGCCTGCGACACGCCGGAGGCGTCCGCGAGCTGGGCCAGGGTCCACCGACGGCGTTCCCGCTCGGTGCGGACGCGCGCGGCGATCTGCCCCACCAGAGGATCTACTATGTTGGACATGACTCCAATATACGAGAGAAACTCTGTGATCGTCACCGTGCGCCCCGCGCGGCCGGACGACGTGGAGGCGGTCCGCGCGATCCGTAACCACGCCGTCGAGCACTCGACGGCCCTGTGGACGCAGACCCCGCAGTCCGCCGTCGAAGGCGCCGCGTGGCTGGCGGCCCACCTGGAGCGCGGCTCGGCGTTCGTCGCCGAGGTGGAGGGCGAGGTGGCCGGGTTCGCGGTCTACGGACCATGGCGGCAACTGGACGGCTACCGTCACACGGTGGAGAACTCGGTCTACGTCCGCACCGACCGGCACGGCCTCGGCATCGGCTCCGTCCTTCTGGAGGCCCTCATCGCCTCGGCGCGCGAAGCCGGCCACCACGTCATGATCGCGGGCATCGAAGCCGGGAACGCCGCGTCGATCCGGCTGCACGAGCGCTTCGGGTTCGACGTCGTCGGCACGGTCCCCGAGGTCGGCACCAAGTTCGGCCGCTGGCTCGACCTCACGCTCATGCGGCTGCGGCTCGACTGAGCTGCCGCCGTGTCGCGGGGTCCGGGCCCGACGGACGTGCGCTCACCCGTGCGGGGTGATGACCGCCCGTCCCTTGATCTTTCCTTCGTGCAGCAGCCTGTAGGCCTCGGCGGCGCGGTCCAGCGGGAAGTGCTCGACCAGCATCGTGACCTTCCCCTGCCGGGCCAGGGTGATCACCTCCATCAGTTCGGGGATGTAGCCCCAGTACGGTGAGGCGACCGAGCACTCGTGCGGCGGGCTCAGGAAATTGACGGGCAGGGCGCCGCCGCCGATACCGACGATGGTCACATGGCCGAGGGTCCGGGCCACCTGGGCGGCCGTCCGCAGCGTCGCGTCCACGCCGACCATGTCCAGCACCAGCTCCGCGCCCTGCTGCCGCGTCATGTCCTTGATGCGGGTGACCGCCTGGTCGCCCGCGAGCAGTACCTCGTCCGCGCCCATGCGCCTGGCGGTCTCCAGTTTGCCGGCGGCGCTGTCCACGGCGACGACGGTGGTCGCCGCGCTGAGCGCCCGCAGGAACTGGATCGCCATCTGGCCCAGACCGCCCGCCCCGATCACCACCGCGGTCGAGCCGGGACCCAGCAGATGCAGCGAGCGCTTGACGGCGTGGTAGCTGGTCAGCCCCGCGTCGCTGAGCGGTGCGGCCTCCCGGGGATCGAGGTCGCCCAGCGGGACCAGGAACCGTGCCGCGGGGACGAGCAGGTACTCGGCCATCCCGCCGTCGTAGCCGGACAGGCCACCGCCTTGGTGCATGCCCTCCTGGCAGTAGTTCTCCCGGCCCTCACGGCAGTTGACGCACACCCCGCAGCCCCAGGCGCCGTAGACCATCACGGGATCTCCGGGCGCGAACCCGCTCACCCCCGGCCCGGGTGTCTCCACCCAGCCCGCGTTCTCGTGGCCGAGCGAGAAAGGCAGCCGCGTGCCGCCGCCGGGTGAGGGGTTCTCCATGATGTGCAGATCGGAGTGGCAGGCACCCGCACCCCCGATTTTGACCAGAACCTGCCCCGGGCCGGGCTCGGGCACCGGCACCTCGCGCAACTCGGGCGGTTCCTGCGCTCGGACGAGTTGGAAAGCCCGCATGGCACTCCTCGATGTGAGCCGGGTCGGTCGCGGACGCCGCCGACGTCCACCAGGAGGTGACGCGGGCCGCGGAAGGAGCGGCAGAGCGTGCGTCCGGCGGGCGTCACACTCCCATCCTCGAACGTCCGGAGTCGTCCCGCATCCAGTTCGCGTCACCTGTCGGACGACTTCGGACGACTTCGGACGGGTTCAGATGGCTTCGGAGGGCTTTGGGGCAGTGTCTCTGGGGTGGGGGGTGCTTCAGCGGTTGCTCGCGGTCGCGGCGATGGCGGGGAGGATCGCGAGGGCGACGATGCCGCCGGACAGGGCGAGGACGGGGTAACTCGCGGCGGCGACGACGAGGCCCGAGGACAGACCGCCGGTGGCGCCGGCGATCGCGATGGACACATCGACCATGCCCTGGGTCCTGGCCCGGGTCGCGAGCGGCACGGTGTCGGTGATGATCGCCGTACCGGAGACGAGCCCCAGGTTCCAGCCGAGTCCCAGCAGCGCCAGGGCGAGCGCGAGCAGCGCGACGGAGTCGCCGGGCGCGGTGGCCGCGACGACGCCGGCCACCAGCAGGGTGAGCCCGGACGCGGCGGCGATCTTGATACGGCCGTACCGGTCGACGAGCCAGCCCGTCACCGGCGAGGGCAGGTACATCGCGCCGATGTGGATGGCGATGACGAGGCCCGAGGCGGCGGTGCCGTGACCGTGGTCGTGCATGTGGACCGGGGTCATCGTCATGATCGCGACCATGACGAGCTGGGTGAGGATCATGACGAGCGCGCCGAGGACCACGCCGCCCCGGAGGCCCCGAACGGGGCTGCTTCCCGACGTCGCGTCGGCGCGGGCGGTGGTGGTGGCGGTGGTGGCTGTGGCGGTGACGGTGGCGTCCTGCTCGGCGGCGGCAAGGGTGCGGGCGAGGGGCAGCGGGTCGGGCCGCAGCCAGACGGCGAGGACGAGGGCGGCCAGCGCGTAGGCGGCGCCGGACAGCAGGAAGGGCCCGGCCAGTTCGGGCATGCCGAGGGTTTTCGCGAAGTCGCCGGTGGGTGCGGCCAGGTTGGGTCCGGCGACCCCGCCGAGGGTGGTGGCGACCAGCACGGTGGACACCGCGCGGGCACGGTGCGCGGGTTGTGCGAGATCGGCTCCGGCGTAACGGGCCTGGAGGTTCGTGGCGGTACCGGCGCCGTAGACGAACAACGAGAGGAACAGCAGCACGGGGCTGTCCAGTACCGCGGCGGTGATGACACCGGCGCTGCCGACGGCTCCGCCGAGATAGCCGCCCGCCAGACCGGGCCGGCGCCCGCGGGCCTGGGAGACCCGGCCGACGAGGACGGCGGCGAGTGCCGATCCTCCGGTGAGCAGGGCGCTGGGCAGCCCGGCGAGGCTGGTGGTGCCGAGCATGTCCTGCGCGAGCAGGGCACCCACGGTGACGCCCGCGGCCAGTCCGGCCCCGCTGAGGATCTGGGAGGCGACCAGGACGCGCAGAACACGGCGCTGTGCGTGGACGGCGTCGGGTACGCCGGGTATCGAGCCCGTCGTACCGACTGGTGCGGTGCTGGTCATGAATCCTCCGGGTGGAGCCGCCCTCCCACCGGTCCCGGGCATGGGGGAGGTGTCCACGGGCACGAGGGGCGCGGCGCGGGTGAGGGCGGAACGAAGTGGGCTGTCGGGGGCGTAGAGGCGGGGGGCGTCAGGCAGAGTCGGGATGCGGTAAGCCGGGGGCGTGGTGGCGTGCCGGCGCGGCGACGCGGGATGCCTGGCGGTGTCGGGAGCCGGGCCGCTGCCCGTCCGGATGCCCGGACCTCTTCGGACGCGCGGTCGCGCCGTCGCGGCTCACTCCATGTCCCCGACGTCGACGGGCAGTTCGGCCAGGCGCCATTCGAGCATGCCGTCGTTGAGGCGGATGGCCCGTCGCCCGCGGCCGGTGAGCAGTCGTACCGCGTCGTGGGCGAGCACGCAGTACTCGCCCCGGCAGTAGACGACGATCTCGGTCTCCTCGGGCAACTCGTCGATCCGGTGGGCCAGTTCGCCTACCGGGATGGACACCGCTCCCGGGATGTGCCCGGAGCGGTACTCCTCCACCGGCCGTACGTCCAGGACGACGACGTCTCCCGCCGCCGCGCGGGCGCGCAGTTCCTCCTGTGTGACCTCTGTCGCGTCGTCCGGGCCGAGGTAGGCGTCCCGTGCCGCGGGTACGGCGGCCTGGTGGGCCTCGGCGACCTTGCGCAGCAGGGCGAACAACTGGGCCACGTCGTCGCCGGCGAGCCGGTAGTGGATGCGTACGCCCTCGCGGCGGGTGGCGACGAATCCGGCCTGTTTGAGGGTCTGCAGATGTGCGGAGGCCGTCGTCAGGTTCAGTCCCGCGGTCTTGGCCAGGGCGTCGACGGTGCGCTCGCCCTGCGCGAGCAGATCGAGCAGCTCCAGACGCTTTCCGCCGGCCAGCGCCTTACCGCTGGCCGCGAACGCGTCGTACAGCCGCGCCTTCGCGCCGGCCCTGGTGTTTCCCGCCACGACATCCTCCATGAATCCATGGAATATCGTAGACGACGCAGGGCGCGGCCCGATGCGTGGGGGCAGCCTCGCCCGCCTCCGGCGGGGTGGACGTACCGGTATCCACCGCTCGCGGGGTCACACGTCAGTGAGGCCGAGTTGGCGCAGCATGCCGAGTTCGTCGCTGCTGCCCCAGCGTTCGACGAGCTTGCCGTCGCTGTCGAAGCGGCTGATCTGCATGCCTCGGTAGCTCACCGTCCGGCCGGTCGGCGGGTGCCCCATGAGTGGTCCCATGTGCGTCCCCGTGATGGTGTAGGCGAAGGCCAACTCGTCGTCGGTCGCCATCAGATGCTCCACCTCGAGGTGCAAGTCGGGGAAGGCGGTCCGCAACTCGCCGAACATGGCCTTGTATCCCTCGGGGCCCGGTGCCTGTCGCGGGGCGGGATCGTGATCGATCGAGCCGGGCGCGACGATCTCGTCGAGTGCCTTGAGATCGTCGGTGACGACGGCCTCTCCGAACGCGGTCTGTGCGGCGATGTTCGTTTGCTGAGACATGAGACTCCTCGGGCGCATCTCGTCCACGCACCTACGCCGTGATGCGACCGTACACCGCCCATCCGCCCCCGGCATGTCTGCGCGGCAGGGCCTCCATTGCCCGGCAGACGAGTTGGAGCGGCAGCCTCAGAAGATCCTCAAGAACAGCGGCCCCGGGGGGCGAGCCCGGGAAAACCTGTCATGGTTGTCCCACGTGAGAACACGAGCCGAGGGGGAAACGCATGCTCGGGGCAATGGACTTGGGTGCCAGGACCGCCGCGGTGATCACGATCGCCGCTCTCGCCGGACTCGCTGTCGTCGTGCTCCGCAGGTTCGGGGCTCGCAAGCAATAGGCCGGAACCGACTCGGCCGTCAGGTGATGTGTCGCAGCAACGCCGTGGCCGCCGGGGACAGTTGGCCCGGAGGATGGACCACCATCACCTTCCAGTTCGGCGCGTGCCGGGCGAACCGATGCGTCGTCAGGTCGGGGAAGCGGTCGGCGATGGACGGGGGCATCACGCAGACGCCCAGGTCGCCTCGGACCAGTTCGGACGCGGCCATGACGTCGTTCACCTCGAAGGTGGTGCCGCGGTCGACGCCGGCGGCGCGGAAGGCCCGGTCGACGGCGTGACGGATCGCCCAGCCGGGGGCGAAGTCCACGAGGGGGAGACGCGCGAGCGCCTCCGGTTCGACGGCGCCCTCGGCGCCGGTCACGGCGGACAGGTCCCGCTCCGGGGAGGCGACGAGGAGCATCTCCTCGCGGGCGAGCAGCCGGCTCACGAGCCCCCGCTGCTGCTGGCGGTCGAGCGCCACCACCGCCAGGTCCACCGTGCCCTCGCGCAGGGCCTGCCGGATGTCGGTCACCGCCGCCTGCCGCAGCTTGACCACCACGCCCGGGTGCTCCGACCGCAGTGCGGCCAGTGCGCGGTGCAGGCCTGCCCAGACTCCCTGCATGATGCCGACGGTGACCTGTCCGCGCAGTTCCCCCTTGGCCGCGTCGACCGCCTCGCGCGCCAGTTCGGCGGCGCGCAGGGCCGCTCGCGCCGCGGGGACGAACGCTTCACCGGCCGGGGTGAGCGCCACCCGGTGCGTGGTCCGCGTGAACAGCGCGGTGCCCAGCTCGCGCTCCAGGGCGCGGACCGTGCCGGAGACGGCGGACTGCACCACGTGCAGCCGCCTCGCCGCCGCCGTGAACCCACCCGCGTCCGCCACCGCGACGACGACTTCCATCTGCCGCAGATCCATCAGTCGCTCCCGGTGACGCGGCGCCCCTCCGCAGGGCAACGATCTTCGCTGCATGGTATGCGGAGGGGCGGGTACGGGCGGGGACACCCGGGCGCCGAGGCGGCCCCGCCTCGCGTCAGGAACGCACGAGGGGGGTGTCGACGAGGTGCTCCGCCAGGAACCAGGCCTGGAGTTCGCCGGTGCGGATGATCTGGGAGACCATCAGGTCGTTGGTGCCGTCGTCGCCCAGTTCGGCGGTGCGGGTGGCCGCGTCGTGGGCGTCGATCAGGATGGTCTCGTGGGCTTCGAGTAGCCGCGAGAGCATGGCCGGGACCTCCTCGACGCCGTCCGGCGGACGCGGGATCGAGGTGATCTCGGCGACGTGGCGGGGGTCGCCGACCGCGACGCCGCCCAGGGTCTGCACGCGCTCGGCGAGCGTGTCGACCAGCTCCAGCTGTTCGCCGGCGTGCTTGTCCAGCAGCAGGTGCAACTGGTAGAAGGTGGCGCCGCGCAGGAGCCAGTGGTGCTTCTTGTAGAGGCCGTAGAGGATCTGGGTGTCCGCCAGGACCTTGTTCAGGCGCTGGCAGGAGTACATGCGCGCCTCGTAGGACAGGCCGAGGGGGAACTGCTTGACGGTCCCGAACTCCTGGATGACCTCGCCCTTCTGGTGCAGCCACGGCTGGCTGTGGCTCAAGGGCTTGGAGCTGGTGGTCATGACGGGCCTCCTGGGA
This sequence comes from Streptomyces sp. NPDC048297, assembly GCF_043201585.1. Classification (NCBI taxonomy): domain Bacteria; kingdom Bacillati; phylum Actinomycetota; class Actinomycetes; order Kitasatosporales; family Streptomycetaceae; genus Streptomyces; species Streptomyces sp. NPDC048297. Next base: position 16,242 of record NZ_JBICZA010000002.1, on the reverse strand, counting down.
TGCCGTGCGTTGCGTACGCCGGTGACGCTAGGCGGGCGGGCTCGGGGCGCGTTGTCCGGGAGTGCATACAGTGCTGCCCGTGAGCGCACCGGTGGCCGGGCGCCGTATGCCCCGGCCCGCACTCCGGCGCGTCCGGTGACTCACTCGCTGTCGGCCGTCAGCCGTTCCACGATGCCGTCCAGATCGATGTGCCGGTGTTCCGTGCCCGGCGGCACCAGCGCGTCGGTGCGGGCGAGGAAGGAGGTGACGGCGGCGGCCTTGACCTCCAGGAGGGCCGCCCCGTGACGCGTCCTCAAAAGGATGCGGAGCGAGTCCGGATGGCACCCGTGCCGTGGGAACACCACCACGTTCCCCTCTCCCGCGGGCCGGCGGCGCCCCTCGGAGAGGAGCGAGCGGGCGAAGAACCAGTCGACGGGGGGAGCCGAGGGTGCGCCCAGGGACAGGCACACGGCGTAGGGATCGGTCGTCGCGTAGCGGAGTTCGGCGGGGAGCGGTACCGGCAGTTCCTCGTCCACGGTCACCCGCATCCGCGTCCGGAAGACGATCGAGCCTCGATGTGCGGCATCGGACGGAGGAAGAGAATGTCGCATGCTGCTGCCTCCTGTCTGCGACTGTCGCCTGAGGTTTCGTTCGTCTGTCCGGGCTCTGACGGCCCGGCCCTGCGTCGCCGACGACCGTACGGCGGTCCCGGGGCGCCGGATTGCCGACGAGCGCAGGACGTGTTGTCGGCGAGGGAACCCGGCCACCGTCGCGCCCTGTGACGTGCGACAGTGACCGGGACGGGCGTGTTCCTACGCGGCGTCACGGGCCGTGCTTCCTTTCGCCTTCCTGTACTCGGTGAGCCAGTACAGGAGCGCGAGCAGGGGCAGCGCCGCGCCCAGGGTCGTCAGGGCGGCCCAGCCGCCGGAGTGGTAGGTGAGTGAGCCGAGTTGGGAGCCGAGGGCGCCGCCGAGGAAGAAGGTGGCGATGAAGGCGCTGTTGAGGCGGGCGCGGGCGTGGGGATCGAGCTGGTAGATGGTGTGCTGGCCGAGGATGAGGGTGGCCTGGACGGCCACGTCGATCAGGATGGCGGCGAGGGCGATCAGGACGATGTGGTGGCGGCCGAGACCGGCGAGCGCGAAGGCCAGGACGGCGAGGGCGAACGCGGCGCCGGTCATGGACCGGGTCAGCCCGCGGTCGGCCCAGCGCCCGGCCAGCGGGGCCACGGCCGCACCGGCGGCTCCGACGAGGGCGAAGACGCCGACACCGATGGGGGAGTAGTGGTAGCCGGGGCCGGTGAGAACGTAGGAGATCGTGGTCCAGAAGGCACTGAAGGCGCCGAACATCGCCGCCTGGTAGAGGCCGCGGCGCCGCAGCGCGGGGTGGGTGCGGACCAGTCGGAGGGTGGAGTGCAGGACGCGTGCGTACGGGATCGTCGTGGTCGGCGCGTGCTGGGGGAGGGCCGCGCGCAGGGCGACGGCGAGCACGGCCATCAGGACGGCGGAGCCGAGGTAGACCACGCGCCAGCCGGCGACGTCGGAGACCAGGCTGCTGACGGTGCGGGAGAGCAGGATCCCGGCGAGCAGTCCGCTCATCACCCGGCCCACGATCCGGCCCCGCGCGTGGTCGGGCGCGAGGCCCGCGGCGAACGGGACCAGGATCTGGGCGACGACCGACGTGGCGCCGCTGATCAGGGACGCGATCAGCAGCATGGGGAAGGTCGTGGCCAGCCCGGCCGCCAGCAGGGCGATCGTGGTGACCGTGAGCAGGGCGGTGATCAGGCCGCGCTTCTCCAGCCGGTCGCCGAGCGGGACCAGGAAGAGCATGCCGATCACATAGCCGACCTGGGTGAGCGTGATCAGCCAGCCCGCGGCCGCCGTGCTGGTGTGGAAGACCTCGCGCAGCGAGGACAGCAGCGGCTGTGCGTAGTACAGGTTGGCGACCGTCATGCCGGAGGCCACGGCCAGCAGCGCGATCAGCCTGCCCGGCACGCCGGGTGCGGGCTGGGTGCCGGTCGTGCGTCGAGTGCCGGTCGTGCGTTCGGTGCCGGTCGTGCCTGGAGTGCCGGTCGTGCGTTCGGTGCCGGTCGTGCCTGGAGTGCCGGTCGTGCGCTGGGGCGAGGTCCGGAATACGGATGTCCGGGACACGGGGACCTTCTTCGGAGCGGGAGCCGGTCGGACCGGCTCGGTGGAGTGCCTGGCGTTGATCGAGCGGCTTCCTCGCCGCTCTCACCCGTGAACAGCACTCGCCACCGCGCTCCGCTTCCCTGTTCGCCGCGATGGCTGCGGATGTCAGTCATCTCTGTGCGAGATGATCGTGAACGCCGCCCACCCCGTCTGCTGATCCGCCCGCTCCGCCCGCTTTGCCTGCCGCTCCGCCTACTGCGGCCGTACCGGATGCTTGCTCATGATCGAGACCCGGTTGAACGCGTTGATGGTGATCGCCACCCAGATCACGGCGGAGACCTGGTCGTCGGTGAGCACCTCGCGGGCCGTGTCGTAGGCGGCCTCCTGCAGCGCCGCGTCGGCGGGGTCCGTGGCCGCCTCGGCGAGCGCGAGGGCGGCGCGTTCGTCGGGGGTGAACACCTCGGTGTCCCGCCAGGCCGCCAGCACGCCGAGCCGCTGCGTGGTCTCGCCCGCGCGCAGGGCGGCCCGGGTGTGGACGTGGAGGCAGAAGGCGCAGCCGTTGATCTGCGACACGCGCAGGTTGACCAGTTCCACGAGCAGCCGGTCGAGTCCCGCCTCGGCGGCGACCGTGCGGACCGCCTCCGAGGTCGCCACGAGTGCCTGGTAGGCGGCGGGGCTCTGCTTGTCGATGAAGATCCGCTGCGCCGCGGACCCGGTCGTGTGGGTGCTCAACCTGGGACTCCTCCGGGGGCCGGTACGGCTCCCCTGTCGTGTTGCGTGTACCTGTGCGCTGTACGTCTGGGTGCTGTGCATCTGTGTACGGGGTGCTGTGTATGCCTGAGGGTGTCGCGTATCCATTATCGCGACTCGATGGTTGAATATGAAACAATGTCTTTCGGAGGTGGTCCACGATGAGCAACGTCGAGACGGAACCCGCGCAGATGCGCTGCGGCACACCGGCGGACGGTGAGCGTCCGGCCGGGGAGGCGCGGGTCGACGTACTGACCGCGCGTGACGTGCCCCTCGGCGGCCCCCGCGCCATGACCGTGCGGCGCACGCTGCCGCAGCGCGCCCGGACCCTGATCGGCGCCTGGTGCTTCGCCGACCACTACGGCCCCGACGACGTCTCGGTCTCCGGAGGCATGGACGTCGCCCCGCACCCGCACACCGGGCTGCAGACGGTGAGCTGGCTGTTCAGCGGGGAGATCGAGCACCGGGACAGCCTGGGCAGTCACGCCTACGTACGCCCCGGCGAACTGAACCTCATGACGGGCGGCCACGGCATCTGCCACTCGGAGGTCTCCACCCCGCGGACCACCGTTCTGCACGGCGTCCAGCTGTGGGTCGCGCTGCCGCAGGAACACCGTGACACCGAGCGGGACTTCCAGCACCACGCACCCGAGGCCGCGCGGATCGACGGCGCCGAGATCAGGGTCTTCCTCGGCACCCTCGCCGGCCGGACCTCCCCGGTGCCGACCTTCACCCCGCTGCTCGGCGCCGAGATCGTCCTCCCGCCGCGCGCGATCCTCACCCTCGCCGTGGACCCCGCCTTCGAGCACGGCCTCCTGGTCGACCAGGGGGAAGTGCGCCTGGCGGACACCCTGTTGGGCCGCGCGGAGCTGGGCTACGCCCACCCGGGCGTCGACACGCTGACCCTGACGAACGAGTCCGACGACGTCGCCCGCACGGTCCTGCTCGGCGGAACCCCGTTCGAGGAGGAGATCGTCATGTGGTGGAACTTCATCGGGCGCAGTCACGAGGACATCGCCAAGGCCCGGGAGGAGTGGCAGAACGCCTCCGACCGCTTCGGCGCCGTCGAGGGATATCCGGGCGACCGGCTTCCCGCCCCCGCCCTGCCCAACGCCGTCATCACCCCGCGCAGGAATCCCCCGCGCTCCTGACCCCTCCGACACCCCACCCACCTCTCTACGACACTCAACTGACCTCTTTCGAAAGGCATTCCATGAGCCAGCCCTCCGTCGCTCCCACGGTCGAGCACGTCGAAGCCGAGAACCACTACGCGATCCTGGTCGACGGCGAGCGCGCCGGACTGACCGCCTATCGCGACCGCGGCGACCAGCGCGTCTTCTACCACACCGAGGTCGACGACGCCTTCGCCGGACAGGGCCTCGCCTCTGTCCTGGTCCAGGAGGCGCTCACCGACGTACGCGCCGCCGGTAAGCGGATCGTGCCCGTCTGCCCGTACGTGGCCAAGTTCCTGAAGAAGCACGACGAGTTCGCCGACATCACCGACGCGGCGACCCCCGACGTCCTGCAGTGGCTGCGAGGCGAACTGGGCTGACCGGCCGCCGGGGCCCGGCATCGGGTAGCCGCTCCAGGTGGCTGCGCCAGGGCACCGCGCCAGGGTCACTGCTCCGGACCCTGTGAGAGGGCGTCGCGGAGCTGGGCCCTGGCGCGGATGCCGAGCTTCGGGAAGACCTTGTGTAGGTGGTAGCCGACGGTCCGGGGCGAGAGGTAGAGGCGGGCCGCGATGTCGCGGTTGGTCAGGCCCTGTGCGGCCAGCTCGGCGATCTGCCGTTCCTGCGGGGTGAGTTCGCTCGCCGGGCTCGCGGCCGTCGGCACCGCCGGGGATCCCGCCGCCCGGAGTTCCGCCGCGGTGCGGTCGGCCCAGGGGTGGGCGTCGAGCCGCTCGAAGCACTCAAGTGCCGCGCTGAGGTGCGGGCGTGCCTCGGCGCTGCGGCGCCGTCGACGCAGCCATTCGCCGAAGTCGAGCTGCGTGAGCGCGCGTTCGAAGGGCCAGCAGTCCGTGACGGAGTCGGCGAGGGCGGCGCGGAAGCGGTCCTCGGCCTCGTCGGTGTCGGTCAGCAGGGCGGCGGCCCGGTGGAGTACGGCGGCCAGCCGGGGGGACGTGTCGTGCTCCAGGCTGTTCTCGACGGCGTCCACCACCGTGCGCGCGTCGTCGACCCGCCCGGCACGGACCGCGGCCGCGGCCAGGTCGCCCAGGTAGTAGGGGGACGCGTGGTAGTGGACCGGAGCGGGGTGAAAGTCCCTGGTGAAGGTCGCGCGCACATGCTCGTACGCGTCGCTGTGGTCCCCGGCGACGAACGCGGCCATCCCCAGGGCGTACCGGTGGCGGACCTGAAGACTCAGGGAAGCGCGCAGATACACGCCTCGTACGGCGTCCAGCGCCTGGGTCCGCGCGGCGGCGTGGTCGCCCTGGAGCGCGCGCAGCGTGGCCCTAAGGATGCAGGCCCCCACGGTCACGTTGTCGGCCCCTGCCTCCGTGGCCATCCAGAACGCCTCGTCCGCCGAGTCCTGGGCCGCCGCCCACGAGCCGGTCTCGAACTGCGCGAGGGCGAGCGACTGCGCCACGGTCGCGTTCGTACCCGCGCTGCCCGCGCGCCGCAGGACGTCCATGGTCCGCCCGAGGACGCGCACGGCCTGCTCGGACTCGTCCAGGATCCAGGCCGCGGCGCCGAGCGCCGAGAGATCCCCGAGCGACTCCTCGGACATGGCGGCCAGAGCGTCCTTCAACGGCGCCATGAGCCGCGCCCGTCGGCGATGGGGATCGATGACGGACTCGGCCCAGACACGGGCCGCGGGGTTGTCGTCCGTGCGTATCAGAGCGCTGATGCGGTGCAGTTCGGCGCGGTAGTAGGGCGCCCCGGAGCTGTAGACGGACGTCGCGGCCGTACTCAGGGCGTCGATGGCCAGGCCCGGGGCCGAGACGGCCGTCGTCCTGGCGACGCCCAGCAACAGGGCCAGCGCCTCCTCATGGCGCAGCGTGACCCCGAGGGCCCAGCCGCCCAGGAGCGAGGCCTGGGCACGCAGCCGGGGATCCTCGGTGAGGTCGCCGACGCGGCCGCTCATCTCACCGACCCACTGCGGATGGCCGGCGAACATGGCCGCCTGCGCGGCCGTCAGCAGACGCCGGGCGCGCAGCTCCGGGGCCGGGGTCAGTTCCGCGGCCCGTTCCAGCGCCGCGGCGGTCGCCGAGTAACCGCCCCGGCCGCGGGCGCGCTCCGCGCTCTCCGCCAGGGCGTCGGCGACCTCCGCGTCCTGACCGGTCGCCGCGGCGGCCAGGTGCCAGGCGCGGCGGTCCGGTTCCCCGGCGAGGGCGGAGGCCAGGGCGAGGTGGGCCTGCCGGCGTTCCTGGAAGGAAGCCGCGTGGTAGACGGCCGAGCTGACCAGGGGGTGACGGAACAGCACGTGGCCGTTCTCGACCCGGACCAGGTCGGCGCGCTCCGCCGGTTCCAGCGCCTGGACGATGTCCGACGACGGGGCGGCGCGCAGGAGGTCGGCCAGCTGTGCCGTGCCCGCGGCGGCGACCAGGAGCAGGGCCTCACGCGTGGGCGCGGGCAGGCCGGGCAGGTCGGCGGCGAACAGGTTCTCCAGGCGCGCGGTGAGCGGCAGCGCCGTACCGCCGCCCTGACCCGTGCCGCTGCCATGGCCCGCGCCGCCACCGTGCCTCGCGCCGCCGCTGTGACCCGCGCCGGTCAGGTCCCGGGCGAGGGCTCGGGGCAGCTCGATCAGCGCCAGCGGGTTGCCGGCCGCCTGCTGGAGGATCTCGGCGCGGGCCCGGCCTCGGGGCGGGTCCGGCTGGGCGTCCAGGAGCAGCCCCGCCGCCGTCCGGCTCAGCGGGCCGATGGTCACCTGCGGGAAGTCCCGGTCGAAGCGGGCCGGCACCGAGTCCTCGCGGGCCGCGAGCAGCAGCACCACCGGTTTTCCCTCCAGGCGCCGGGCGAGGAAGGCGAGGACGTCCACCGAGCCGACGTCGAGCCACTGGGCGTCGTCCACCAGCAGGAGCAGCGGCCCGTGCGCGGCGGCCACGTCGAGGAGCGCGAGCACGCTGACGCACAGGGACAGCTGGTCGAGCCGCAGGTCCTGCGGCGTCGCCGCCGGACCGAACGCCCGGTCGAGGGCCTCCCGTTGCGGGGCCGGCAGCCCTTCTCCGGGAAGCAGCGGATGCAGGAGCTGATGGATGCCCGAGAGCCCAAGGCCGGCCTCGCCCTCGCTGCCGCGCACCCGCAGCGTCCGCAGCCCGCGGGCCCGGCCCTGCTCGGCCGCCCACTCGACCAGGGTGCTCTTGCCCGCCCCCGGCTCCCCGGCCAGCACCAGCACGGGCGAACCGGTGCCGTCCACCGCCCCGAGCAGGCGCTCGAGCCGGGACAGCTCGACGGCCCTGCCCAGGATGCCCGGATCGGAGGGGTACTCGGCACCCACGTGCATGAACTGTCCTTCGTGTCGAGTCGTCTACGGGAACGGGGGAATCCTGCCAGCCTAAAAGAGGTGCGTGAGAAGGGGGTGGGCGAGGAAGCGGTGCGCGGGGAGGGGGTGCGTGCAAGGGGGGCGTGTGCGGGGAGGTGCTCGGGGAGGGGGTGCGCGGGGAGGGGCTGCGTGAAAGAGGGTGTGTGAGGGGAGGGAGATGTACGCGGAGGGGTTCGCGAAAGGGGGCGGGCGACTGGTCATCTGACAGAAGCGTCCCGGCGCCAACTCCCCGATCATGACCGTGGTCAGGAAGAACGCCCACCGTCATGGGCGACCGAGCAGGTCCGGAGTCTGTGCATGAGGGGTCACCCACACCAACCGGCGGTCGGGGGAGAAGCCTCCTTCCGGCCTGGTCACCCGGCCGAGCCGCGTCCTGTGGGCCGGGACGGCGAGATCGAACGGATCAGGCTGTGCGTGACGGGCGAGCCCCGTGACCAGCAGATGCTGGTGCTCCTCGGCGAGGAGGGGAGCGGGCGCACCACGGTGCTCCGCCACGTCCGTGAACTGGCCACCGGCGACGGCGTCCTGGTGCTGTCGGCCCAGGGCTGGGCCGCGGACAGGGGGAACGCCCGCGCATGTCTGCGGCAGCTGCTGTCCTCGCCCGCACTGGACGAGCTGCCCGCGCTGCCCGCCGAACACAGCCAGGTGCTGATCGCGGCCCGGGACGCGGCCCCGGCGCAGGCCGGACCGGACGAGGCACAGGTGCGGACGGCCCTGACGGCCTTGCTGGACCGGCTGGCCGAGTCCCGTCCGGTGCTGGTGTGCGTGGACGACGCCGACCTGTGCGACCACACCTTTCTGGAGACGCTCTGCGCGGCGACCCGGCTCCTGGCCGGCCGTGCGGTGACGGTCCTGCTCGCCGTACGCCGCGACACGTCCCTGCCCAGCCTGCCCCACGGCACACAGAGGCTGCGACTGGGGCCGCTGAACGCCCCGTCGGCCGCGGAGCTGCTCGACCGGCAGCCGATCGTGCCCACCGGCAGGCACAGGCTGGAGATCCTGGACGAAGCCGAGGGCAATCCCCAGGCACTGGTGGAACTGAGCCACCGCGCCCCCCTGGCCGAGGGAACGAGGCTCCTCGGCGCCGAACCGGTGTGGCGCTCGCCCGTGGAGCACGGCTTCGCGTCCACGGATCATGGCTTCGCGTCCATGGATCACGGCTTCGCCCCCGTGCGGCACGGTGTCGACGGACGGCTCGGCGCCCTGCCCGCCGAGACACGCCGTGCCTTGTTGTACGCGGCGGCGGGGACCGGCGAGAGCGTCGCCGTGCTGATGGCCGCCCTGGGCACCGGCGACCTGGCGGTGTGGGCCCCGGCAGAGGCGGCCGGCCTGGTCACGCTGGTCGAGGACCGCGTCGTCTTCCCGCACCCCCTGGCGCGGTCGGCCGCGTTCCTGCGGCACCCGGCCGGCGAGCGGCACCGAGCGCATCGGGACCTCGCCGCGGCGGCCTCGCGGCCGGAGGCCACGGCCCGGCACCTGGCCGCCGCCACCCTGGGGACCAGCGAGTCCGTGGCCGCCGCCCTCGCGGAGTCCGCCTGGCGGCGCGGGGACGCGGTGGAGGCGGCGCGCGCACTGGACCGGGCGGCCCGGCTGAGTCCCCGGCGCCAGGAGCGCGCCCGCCGCCTGACCGAGGCCCTGGTGGCGGCGCAGGCGGTGGGCGAGCCGGACTGGGTGCGGGACCTGTACGGCCGGTTCGTCCAGGACTCCACGGCGCCGGGACTCGGCTGTGTCGCGGCCGGCGCCCTGGCATCCGCACTGTCCCAGGAATCCGCCCAGCAGGAGGCGTTCGACATCGTCACGGACGTCTCGGAGCGGTTTCCCGCGACCGGCCGGTCCGCCGCGTTCGCACTGGTCGCCCTGGCCGCGAGCATCGCCTTCCAGTCCGGCCTGCCGCAGCACCGGGCGGCCTTGTCGACCCTGCTCGACCGGGCGCGGGAGGCGGACGGGGGTGAGGGGGCGAATGCGTCTGAAGGGGCAAGCGGGCCTGAAGGGGCAAGCGGGCCTGAAGGGGCAAGCGGGCCTGAAGGGGCCAGTGGGCCTGAACGGGCGAGCGGGCCCGAAGCGAATGAAGGTGAAGGAGTGAACGGGAGTGAGGTGGCGGACGGGATGAGCGGGCCCCTCGGCCGTCTGGACACGCCCGACGTCCAGCACGCCCTGCAGTCGTACGTCACCGCGGTGGCCAGCCCGCGGTCCGCCGGCCACCTGCTGCCGGACCTCGCCCGCCCGCACAGTGCGCTGCGGGACGCCCCGGACGTCCTGGCCCGCCGGATGTCGGTCGCCGCCGTGGCCTACCACGCCGACGAGGCGGACCTGTGCCTGAGCCAGTTCCGCAAGGCCGACACGCACCTGCGCGCGGCTCGTGCCTTCGGCGCCCGCGCGTGGTCGGTTCTCGCCCTCGCGGACACACTGGTGAACACCGGCCGGTTCACCGAGGCCGAGCCGCTGATCCGGGAGGCCTCGGCCGAGGCCGCGGTGCTGCGCCTGCCTGCCCTCCAGGCGGATCTGGAGGCGCAGGCCCTCACCTCGCGGGCGCTGCGCGGAGCCGTCCCGCCGAAGCCGTGGTTCACCCCCTCGATCTGGAACACCGTCCGCCTGGACGAGAACCGGGCCACACACGCACGCCTGCTGCGCGCCCAGGGCCTCGCCTCCCTGGCGCTGGGGGACCTGGACGAGGGCTGGAGGCAACTGCGCGAACTGTTCGCCGCCGACGGCGAGCCCCTGCACCCCTTCCTGTCGCCCCGGAGCATCGCCGAACTCGCGGTCGCGGCCCAGCGGACGGGCCGGTCCGACGAGATCGTGCCGATCGTGGCGCGCGTCCGGGCCGAGCAGGGGGACCGCCCGAGCACGAGGATGACGCTGCTGCTGCACCACGCCGCCGCCCTCGTCGGACCGGACGACGACGCCGAGGAACACTTCCACCTCGCGCTGGTCAACCACGAGGCGGACCGATGGCCGTGGGAACGAGCCCACGCCCGCCTCAACTACGGTGCCTGGCTGCGCCGCTGCCGCCGGACACGCGAGGCGCGTCAGCAGCTGACCGCAGTGCTGGAAACCGCCGAGCGCCTCGGCGCGGGCGCCCTCGCGGCGGCCGCCGCACGCGAACTGCGCGCCAGCGGGGCGGCGCCCACCCCCGACACCCCCGGCCCGCTGGACCAACTCACGGCACAGCAGCGGCTGATCGTCCGGATGGCCGCGCGAGGCCTGTCGAATCGTGAGATCGGTGAGCAACTCTTCCTCTCGCCGCGTACCGTGGGCTCACACCTGTACAACGTCTACCCGAAGCTCGGCATCAGTCGCCGCCAGCAACTGCGGGACCTGCTTCAGGACGTGTGAGGCACGGGAGGGCGGGCTCCGTCCGGACCTGCCGTCGAGCGGCGCGGTCCAGCCAGAGGAGAATGCGTGATGCCGGGAGCCTTCGGGGACCGTCCGGGCGGAGACGCCCATGCGCCGGTCGTCCTCGACCCTCTGGTGCGGCGACTGGTCACCGCCTCCGCCACGCCACCGTCTCTCGACGACCTCGCCCCCGAAACGGGGCGGCAGGCGTTGCGGGAGACCCAGGTGGACCGGTTCGAGGACTTCGACGTCGACGCGGACTACCGCGTGGCATCCGTCGGCCCGTCGGGACTGCTCGGCTTCTGGACCGTCCGCCCCGCCGGCGCCACGGGACCGCTGCCCGTCCTGCTGTACCTCCACGGCGGCCGGTGGATGCTCGGAGACGCGCAGACCCACGCCGGCCTCATCAGCGAACTCGTCACCGGCGCGGGCGTGTGCGCCGTCGTCCCCGAGTACAGCCGCACCCCCGAGGCCCGCTACCCGGTGGCGCTGGAGGAGTGCTACGCCCTGCTGACCTGGCTGGTCCCGCGAGGCGGCGAACTCGGCCTGGACACGGACCGCCTGGCCGTGGCGGGCGACTGCGCCGGGGCGACGCTGGCCGCCGCCGTCACCATGCTCGCGAAGTCCCGAGGCGGGCCCCGGATCAGCGCACAGCTCCTCTACTACCCGCTCACCGACGCCCGCTGCGACAGCCCCTCGCAACGGCAGTTCGCCACCGGGTACCTGCTCACCCGGCGGGCCCTGCGCGCCTACTGGGCGCGGTACGCTCCCGACCGGGCCCTGCGCGCCGAGCCCACCGTGTCACCGCTGCGCGCGCGGACGGAGGACCTGGTGGGGCTACCCGCGGCGCTGATCGTGACCGCCGAGGCGGACGTGGCCCGCGACGAGGGCGAGCAGTACGCGCGCAAGCTGAGGGCGGCCGGTGTCGAGGCCTGCGCGGCGCGGTTCCTCGGCACGGTCCACGACTTCGCGGCACTGCACGCCCTGCGCGACAGCGCGCCCACGCGGGCAGCGGTCATGACCGGATGCGTCTTCCTGCGTGCCCGTTTGACGGGAGCGACGTGAACCAGTTCGTGGACCAGTCGACCTACTGATGCGCGGACGGGCACCTTCACCGGATGCTCGTACCATGCCGCCCGTCATCGGATCCCCTGTACAGCGACGCCGGAGTCCGACCGACTCCACGGGTCCGCGAACCACGGTGCTGACCACCCGCTCGGTTCCCGCCCGCGAGAGCCTGGACTTCTGGCACGACGCCGTTCTCGCGAACCTCGTGGGAATGGACATCGCGACCGAGAGCAGCACCTACGACGCGACCATGCGCACCGACCACCTCGGTGACCTCCAGATCACCACGGTGGAATGCGACCCGGGCCACGTCCACCGCGCGCCGCGGTTCATCGCCCGCGGCGACGGCCGGCATGTCTTCGTGGCCCTGCAGAGCACCGGCCGGGCCCAGGTCGAACAGGACGGCCGTACCACCGAGTTGCGCGCCGGGGACATCGCGTTCTTCGAGACGATACGGCCCTTTCACACCACCTTCCCGGAGCGCTTCCGGCTGCGGATCTTCGCGGTCCCACGGCACCTGCTCCACCGGCCGGAGTCCGACCTGGAGCAACTCACCGCACGCGCACTGCGCCCGGTCGACGGGGACGGTCTCTCCACCCTGCTCGGGCCGATGATGGAACGGCTCGCGGACACCTCCGAGGCGTACGCGACACCGGTGGCCGAGCGCCTGGCCGAGGGCGTCATCGACCTGATGGCCGCCGCCGCGGCGGACCGGCTGAGCGCGGATCCCGCCGAACTGCCCAGCGCCGACCGCGTTCTGCTGCAGCGGATCAGGACCTTCGTCCGCTGGAACCTGCCGGACCCCGGCCTCACCCCCCGGCTCATCGCCGATGAGCACGGCATCTCCGTCCGCTATCTGCACCGGCTGTTCGAGACGGAGGGCACGACCCTGTGCAAGTGGATCCGCGAGCTGCGCCTGCATGAATGCCGCCGGGAACTCACCGCGCGGGCACCGGGATCCGTCAGCCTCGGCCAGATCGCGCGACGCTGGGGTTTCACCACCCCGTCCCAGTTCAGCAAGGCCTTCCGCGGCTCCTTCGGCCTGTCGCCCACGGACTGGCTCCAGGCGGAGCGCGCGCGCCGCGCGGAGGGAGAGGCGCCGTGATCACGGGGACGCTGACCACGCCCGGCCAGGGCGTCTGCTTCACCACCAGGAACGTCGTCCCCGGCGAGCGCGTCGCCGCCTGGCAGCGCGCTCTCTCACAGGTCTTCGTGGACGTCGAGGCCACCGCGGAGCAGGACCGCCCGTGGCTGGGCGAGTTCAGGGCGGAGCGCCTCGGTGTCCTGCAGATCGCCACCGAGGAGTCCGGCCCGGGAACGGTCCTGCGCAGCGCCCGCTCGGTGGCGGCGGACCCCCGCACCCACATCCTCGTGCGGCAGCAACTGGACGGCTCCGCACTGCTGTTGCAGGACGGCCGCACGGCCGACCTCACGCCCGGTCGCCTCGCCTTCCACGACGCACGGCGGCCGTTCAGGATCGTGCTGCCACAGCGGCAGCGGGCGCGGATCCTCATGGTGCCCCGGGCGCGGATGCGCCTGGCGGAGGGGCAGCTGTCCGCCCTCACGGCCACGGTGGTGGACGAGGCCGACGGGGGAGCGGCGGCCCTGCTGCTGCCCCTGCTCCACGGGATCGTCGACGAGGTCGCCGGCTCCACCACCGCCCGCCGCGACCAGCTCGCCCGCGCCGCCGTGGACATCCTGGCCACCGTCGCCCTGGAACAGATCGGCAGGCGGCCCGCGCCGGCACTCTGGGAGCGCATCACGGCATCCGTCCAGAGCCGGCTGACCGAACCCGGACTCGCCCCGCAGGACATCGCCGACCAGCACGGCATCTCCCTGCGCTACCTGCACCGCCTCTTCCAGCTGCACGGCACCACCGTCAACGCCTGGGTGCGTGCCCGGCGCCTCGAAGCGGCACGGCGGGAACTCGCCCGCCCCGGCGCGGCCCACCGGTCGGTCGCCGCGGTGGGCGCCCACTGGGGATTCACCAGCCCCTCCCACTTCAGCCGGACCTTCCGCGAGACGTACGGCATGTCGCCGGTGCAGTGGCGCGGTTCCGCCTCGGCGGCGGACGCGGCGCCGGCCGCGAGCGGGGAGCCGGCGCCCCGGCCCGCCGAGCCCTGTGCCCCAGGAGAGGGAACTGTTCCCCGACGGTCAACACTCACCGCGCTGTCGGCACGATCGCCCTCGCTCCGAGTTCCTACGCTTCGGGGCGGATGAATCCGACAGAAGGGACCACGATGAGGCACAAAGTGCCGGCATGGCTCCTGCCCGCGTTGATGGTGGTCGTCAGTGCCGTGGGCTGCGGGGCACCGTCCGCGGCCCGCATCGGCCAGGACACCCTCACGGCCCCGGCCACCGCCGCCACCGCGGTCGGACCCCAGTACGACACCACGCACGTCTACGTCACTCCCGGCGAGGTCGACAAGTTCGCCGCCAGCTGGCAGGCGACCTTCGGCGGCACCCGCACCGCGAAGGTCGTCACGACCGTCACCCCGACCCCCAGCAGGACCGACTCGGAGCTGGTCTTCTCGCCCGTCGGCACCCTGTCCGTCTTCGGCTTCCGCACGCCGATCCCCTATCCGTTCGGCGCCGAGCGCACGGGCTGGCTCGTGAGCGACTTCGACAAGGGCGTCCGGCTGGCCCGCGCGAGCGGGGCACACGTCGTCGTCGCGCCCTTCGACGACCCCCTCGGGCGGGACGCGGTCCTCCAGTTCCCCGGTGGCGTCAACACCCAGCTGTACTGGCACACCACAGCCCCCTCGTACGCGCCCCTGCGATCCGTGCCGGACAACCGCGTCTATCTGACGCCCGACGCGGTCGACGGATTCCTCCGCTCCTACCTGCGGTTCACCGCCGGCCGGATCACCTCCGACCAGCGGGCGGCGGACGGCGGTGCCATCGCACTGCCCGGCAATACCTACCGCCGCATCGCCATCGGCTCCCCGTACGGCAACACGGTCGTCACCGTCACCGACGGTCACCTTCCCTACCCGTTCGGCCGGGAGACCACCGGCTACGCGGTCAAGGACCTCACGGCGACGCTGCACAAGGCCAAGGCGGCGGGGGCGAAGGTGCTGTGGGGGCCGTACACCTCCCACGGCCGCTCCCAGGCCATGGTGTCGTTCCCGGGCGGATACGTGGCCGAACTGCACCAGGACGGCGACGGCTGAGCCCGAGCAGCCGCAGCCGCCACCCGGCGGGATGCCCCTCCACGCTCCGCTTCTTGTCCACGAGCGCACGGCTCTGCCCGGGGAGGTGGTTGCCGAAGGCGCCTGCGCGGATACTGGTGAGGTACCACCGGGTGCCTGAGACGGCAGGGCGTGTGGTGTGCGGAACAGGTGAGAGGGTGCCGGGCCGGTCCTTCCGGGCCCGGACGACGAGGGAGCGCAGTTGACCGACGAGACGATGGGTGACGACGTCTACCAGCCGGACGGATCGGAGGTGCAGGACGACGCCGGCCTGCTGGACGCGTCGGACACGCTGGACTACCGGGGCGGCGACGAGGCCCTGGACGAGGGGTACTCACCCCCGGAGCGGCCCTGGGCCGTGGAGCACGCCGGAGTCACAGCGGCGGAACGGCAGCGGGGGGAGAGCCTGGACGAGCGGCTCGCCGAGGAACTGCCGGACATCGGCGTCCCGGAGGGCGACGGTATCGGCGACGCCTGGGACACCGACGGCGAACTCATCGACGAAGAGGTCGGAAGCGAGCGCGCCGGACGACTTCTCGCGCCGGACGAGGGCGCCCACGAGAACACCGAGTCCGACCTCTTCGCCTTCGACAGGGGGCTCGACGGCGCCGGAGCGTCGGCGGAGGAGGCCGCGATGCACGTGATCCCCGATTCCGACACCTTCTGACGTCCTGGACGAGCGCCGCTGACGTCCTGGACGAGCACCGCTTCGCCCGCACCCGCTGCCCGACAGGGAGGATCACCGAGTGAGCACCGTTGAACCGGATGGGGACGACAACAAGCATCCGCACATCCGGCATCTCGTGGAACGGATGGCAGAGCATCACCGCCGCGCCCAGGCCGAGCGTGAGGAGTCGGCCCTGGACCAGGCCATAGAAGGGGCAACCTTCGACCTCGCGACCGACATCGCGCACCCCACGGCCGACCCCGGGGAATCCGGGTACGACGTCGACACGGATCTCGGCATCGACTCGAAGTAGCCGACGCGCCCGGCCGCACAGCGCGCCCGGACCACATATGACACGAGCCGGACGGCCCGCCCCCTCACCGGGAGCGGGCCGTCCGGGCGTTGACACGGCGCAAGAACCGGTCGTGCGCTACGAGTCGAGGCCGTGTGCGTCAATGGACAAGCGGCTGTTCCCGGGGTCAGTAGCGTCAGTCACGGAGCCGCCGGTACGGGGTTCCCCGTCCCGCACCGCGCATTGCGCGTATCTCGCCGAAGGAATCTCAATGACTGTGTCAAGCCGTCTGCGTGACCGGCGGGGCGGAGGTGAACAGCCTCTTGTCACGCAGCATTGCCCAGAGCACGTCGACCC
>NZ_JBICZA010000001.1:377056-454593 GCF_043201585.1 Streptomyces sp. NPDC048297 | reverse complement strand
CCGCCAGCGTTCGTCCTGAGCCAGGATCAAACTCTCCGTGAATGTTTTCCCGTGATCGGGATGAACACCACGAGAGCGGTGCGAGAGGAGGAATAGTCCTCTCGCACACAGCGTCCTCGCTGTGTTTTTTCAAAGGAACCTCGACCATCGGAATGTTCCGACGGACGGGGTATCAACATATCTGGCGTTGATTTTTGGCACGCTGTTGAGTTCTCAAGGAACGGTCGCTTCCTTTGTACTCACCCTCTCGGGCTTTCCTCCGGGCGCTTCCCTTCGGTCTTGCGTTTCCGACTCTATCAGATCTTTTCTCGACCCGATTTCCTCGGTGCTTTCCAGGTTTCCGCTCTCGCGTTTCCCTTTCCGGCGATCCAAAATCTATCAGGCTTTTTCCGTCTCTCTGACCACCGCACTGCAGGCATGCAGAAGGTGCCCCTGAGAGAGGATCCGATAACTTTGGGTGCTGCCGAGGAAGCACGCTTTCGCATCGCTCCGCCCCAAGCAGGAGTACGACTGTACACGCGGGCTCGGAGCACACGCAAATCGAGGAGGTTGGTGGTCTAGACCACTAGCTGGTAGCTTCTATACGGAACCGCCACTTCATCTGTCATACGCTGCTGCTCAGCACGCCGTCCGGGCAGGCAGTGACAGCCCGTATGCAGCTCCACTTCTTGGGAGGCTTCCCATGACCACCGTGACGTCCCCTCTTGCCGGACAGGCCATCGGACTGGCCGCGGTGCCGGATCCGGTCTTCTCCGGGGCCATGGTCGGCCCGGGTACCGCCATCGACCCCGCGCGTGAGCGTTCCGAGGCCGTGGCGCCCGTGGACGGCGTCATCGTTTCCCTGCACCCGCACGCCTTCGTCGTGGTCGACGCAAGTGGTCACGGCGTGCTGGTCCACCTCGGTATCGACACCGTCCAGCTCAACGGCGAGGGCTTCGAGTTGCTCGTCAACAAGGGCGACACAGTGGTGCGCGGTCAGAGCATCGTCCGTTGGGACCCCGCCGCGGTCGAGGCCGCGGGCAAGTCGCCGGTGTGCCCGGTCGTGGCGCTGGAGGCCACGGCCGAGTCCCTCTCCTCCGTCGTCGACAGCGGCGACGTGAAGACCGGCGACAGCCTCTTCTCCTGGAACTGATCGCCGCGCCGTCGTACGACGGCATAGGTACGGCACGCAGGAAGACCACCGCGGCGGCGGGACCTGCCGCACTATGGGAGACGGGTGAGATGGAGACAACGCTGCGAGGCGTCGGCGTGAGCCACGGTGTGGCGATCGGCGAGGTCAGGCACATGGGAACGGCGGTGCTGGAGCCGCCGGCCAAGCAGATCCCGGCCGAGGAGGCGGGGCGCGAGCAGGGGCGGGCGCGCCAGGCCGTGGACGCGGTGGCCGCTGATCTGACGGCGCGGGGCAACCTCGCGGGCGGTGAGGCCCAGGCCGTGCTCGAGGCGCAGGCCCTGATGGCCCAGGATCCCGAACTGATGGCGGACGTGGATCGGCGGATCGCGGTCGGCAGTACGGCGGAGCGCGCCGTGTACGACGCGTTCGCGGCCTACCGCGAGCTGCTGGCCGCGGCCGGGGAGTACCTCGCCGGCCGTGTGGCGGACCTCGATGACGTGCGGAACCGTATCGTCGCCCGCCTGCTCGGTGTCCCGATGCCGGGTGTCCCGGACAGTGACGAGCCCTATGTGCTCGTCGCCCGTGACCTGGCCCCGGCCGACACGGCGCTGCTGGACCCGACTCTGGTGCTCGGTTTCGTGACCGAGGAGGGCGGGCCGACCAGTCACAGCGCGATCCTGGCGCGTGCGCTGGGTGTGCCGGCCGTCGTGGCGCTGCCGGGTGCCGGTGAGCTGGCCGAAGGCACGGTGATCGCGGTCGACGGCAGCACCGGTGACATCTTCGTCGACCCGGGCGAGGAGCGTAAGGCGCAGCTGGAGGCCGCTGCCGCGGAGCGCAAGGCCGCTCTGGCCGCCTCGACCGGTCCGGGTGCCACGGCCGACGGGCACAAGGTGCCGTTGCTGGCCAACGTCGGCGGTCCGGCGGACGTGCCGGCGGCTGTGGAGGCCGGCGCCGAGGGTGTCGGTCTGTTCCGGACCGAGTTCCTGTTCCTGGACGACAGCAAGAACGCGCCGTCGCAGGAGAAGCAGGTGACGGCGTACCGGCAGGTGCTCGAGGCCTTCCCCGAAGGTCGTGTCGTGGTCCGTGTGCTGGACGCGGGTGCGGACAAACCGCTGGAGTTCCTGACGCCCGCCGACGAGCCGAACCCGGCGCTCGGCGTGCGGGGTCTGCGGACCCTGCTTGACCACCCCGACGTGCTGCGCACGCAGCTGACCGCGCTGGCGAAGGCCGCCGAGGGGCTGCCCGTCTACCTTGAGGTCATGGCGCCCATGGTGGCGGACCGTACGGACGCCAAGGCGTTCGCGGACGCCTGCCGGGACGCCGGGTTGCGGGCGAAGTTCGGCGCGATGGTGGAGATCCCGTCGGCCGCGCTGCGGGCGCGTTCGATCCTGCAGGAGGTCGAGTTCCTGTCGCTGGGCACGAACGACCTCGCGCAGTACACGTTCGCCGCGGACCGGCAGGTGGGTGCGGTGTCGCGGCTCCAGGACCCGTGGCATCCCGCGTTGCTCGACCTGGTCGCGTTGTCCGCGGAGTCGGCCAAGGCGGAGGGCAAGAGTTGCGGGGTGTGCGGTGAGGCCGCGTCCGATCCGTTGCTGGCCTGCGTGCTGACGGGTCTGGGGGTCACCTCCCTGTCGATGGGTGCGGCGTCGATCCCGTATGTGCGGGCGACTTTGGCGAAGTACACGCTGGCGCAGTGCGAGCGGGCGGCGTCGGCCGCGCGTGCGGTGGACAGCGCCGAGGAGGCGCGGGCCGCGGCTCGGGCGGTGCTCTCCGGCGAGTAGGCGTGCCGCACGGTGCGGAGCGCTCGCACGCTCGTACCGGTCGTCGGCCGCAGGGGCGTCCCGCCTTCGGGTGGGGCGCCCCTGGCGCGTTCAGTGGCCGTGTCCTGGCTTCTTCCTCTCCTCTGCGAGGTCGGGGGGTGCGCAGTAGTCGACGCCGGGCTCGGGTGGGACGAGGTCGCCGGTCTCGGCGTCGGTGCAGTAGGCGTCGAAGACTTCGGCGGCGGTGAGCGGTTCGAGTTCGCCGGCGCGCAGTCGCCACCCCTGGACGCGGTCGGGAGCGCCGGGAGTGCTGGTGCGCATGACGAGTCCGCCGGGGCTGTGGGTGGCCAGGCCGAGGGCGAGGACGCTGGTGAATTCGAGGGCTTCGGCCTCGTCCAGTTCTGTGGGGGCGTCCGGTTCTGCGGGGGCGTTGTCGCCCGTGTCCGCGTGGAGGACGGAGACGAGGGTTTCGGGTGGTCCGGAGACGCTGCAGACGAGGTGGCGGTCGCCGGGTGGTGCGGTGTCGAGGATGCGGACCAGAAGGTCGGCCGCACGGACGAAGGCCGCGCGGCCGATGTCCTCGCCGCAGCCGGGGCAGGGGCCGAGGCGGGTCAGAAGGGTGGTCGCGTACTCCCACGTGGCCTGTCGTACGGCTTCGTCGACGAGGGCGGGCAGGAGTGTGGTGAGCGGGCTGCCGTCGTAGGGGATGGTGGGGCCGGTGGCCGCGAGTTCCGCGGTGAAGTGGCCGCGGCTGGCCGGTGCTTCCGGGTCGAGGCCGGTGTCCGCGCAGAACCGGGCGAAGTCGTCGGGGTCGAAGAGCGCGAGTGTGGTGTGGCTGCCCTGCGCGGCCCGCGTTTTGAGGACGGTCTCCATCTGCTGGAGGTAGGTCGTGTGGTCGTCGAAGGTGAAGCTGCTGTAGCGCCGCATCGCGCGGAAGTCGTGCTCGTCGGTGAGCAGGCCGACGGTGCCGGCGATCTCGCGGCGCAGAACGCGTCGCATGGTCTGCTGGTCGGTATGCGCCATGTTTCCCCCTGTGCGCGGTCGATCATTGCTCACTCACCGTAACCGGGGGCACTGACAACGGGGTCCGGTGGAGCCGGCCTCGGGCTTCGCCGCCGTGCCGGGCGGGCGGGTCCGAGGCCGTCTGCGAGGGGGTGGGGACCTCTGGAACCCTTGGGCGTCAGGCGCGCTCGCGGGCCAGTTCCTCGAAGAAGCCGAGCAGGCCGAGGTTGTCGATGGAACCGGGATTGACGGCCTTCTCCAGCGGGGTGCCCTGCAGGAGGCGTTTGACCGGGACCTCGATGCGCTTGCCGGTGAGGGTGTGCGGGACGCCGGTGACCTCGATGATCTCGTCGGGCACGTGGCGGGGCGAGAGTTGCTCGCGGATGGTCCGCTTGACGCGGTCCACGAGCGCGTCGTCGAGGGTGGCACCGGGTACCAGGTGCACGAACAGGGGCATCCAGTAGCCGCCGTCCGGCTGCTCGATGCCGACGACCAGGGACTCCTTGATCTCGGGCAGGCGCTCGACCACCTCGTAGATGTCGGCCGAGCCCATGCGTACGCCCTGCCGGTTGAGGGTGGAGTCGGAGCGGCCGTGGATGATCACGGAGCCCCGCGAGGTGAGGGTGATCCAGTCGCCGTGGCGCCACACGCCGGGGTAGGTGTCGAAGTAACTGTCGTGGTAGCGGCTGCCGTCGGGGTCGTTCCAGAAGCGGATCGGCATCGAGGGCATGGGGTTGGTGACGACCAGCTCGCCCACCTCGTCGACGAGGGGCTTGCCGCTCGGGTCCCAGGACTGGAGGTCGGTGCCGAGGCCGGGTGCCTGGAGTTCGCCGGTGTACACCGGCAGGGTCGGTACGGCTCCCGCGAAGCAGGAGCAGACGTCGGTGCCGCCGCTGACGGACGCGATCCAGAGGTCGTCGCGGACCTCGTCGTGCAGCCAGCGGAAGCCGTCGGGGGGCAGGGGCGAGCCGGTGGTGGCCACGCACTGGACCGTGGAGAGGTCGAAGTCGCGGGAGGGGTGCACGCCGGCCTTGCGGCAGGCCATCACGTAGGCGGCCGAGGTGCCGTAGAGGGTGGCTCCGGTGCGTTCGGCGATCCGCCACTGGGCTCCCGTGTCGGGGTGGCCGGGGCTGCCGTCGTACAGGACGATCGTCGTTCCCGTGAGCAGGCCGGAGACGAGGAAGTTCCACATCATCCAGCCGGTCGACGTGTACCAGAAGAAGCGGTCCTCGGGGCCGAGGTCGCAGTGCAGGCCGAGTTGCTTGAGGTGTTCGACGAGGATGCCGCCCTGGGACTGGACGATGGCCTTGGGCAGGCCGGTCGTGCCGGAGGAGTACAGCACCCACAGCGGGTGGTCGAAGGGCACCTGCTCGAAGACGGGCTCCGTGTCCGCGGCCGTCAGCGCGAACCATTCGAGGGCACCCTGGGGTGCCTCGGTGCCGAGCAGCGGGATGTGGACGACGGCGCGCAGCGTCGGCAGTTCGCGGCGCAGCTCGGCGACGATCTCCCGGCGGTCGTGCTCCTTGCCGCCGTAGCGGTAGCCGTCGACGGTGAACAGGACGACGGGTTCGACCTGCTGGAAGCGGTCGAGGACGCTCCGGGCGCCGAAGTCGGGGGCGCAGGAGGTCCACACGGCGCCCACGGCGGCCGTGGCGAGGAAGGCGACGACGGCCTCGGGGATGTTGGGGAGGTAGCCGCTGACCCGGTCGCCGGGGCGTACGCCGAGGGCGCGCAGTTCGGCGGCCAGGGAGCCCACCTGGCGGCGCAGTTCGGTCCAGGTCACCGGGCGCGGCTCATGGGTCTCGTCGACGTGCAGGAGGGCCGGTTCGTCCGGTCGGCCGGCTGCGGCGCGCAGGGCGTGTTCGGCGTAGTTGAGGGTGGCTCCCGGGAACCACTGGGCGCCGGGCATCGAGCGATCGCCGAGCACGCGCGCGTAGGGCGCCGTGAAGCGGACGTCGAACCACTCCGTGACGGCTTTCCAGAAGGTGTCCAGTTCGTCGACGGACCACTGGTGCAGGGCCGGGTAACCGCCGTCGGCGGGGGCGCCGTGGTGCTCGGCGGCCCATGCCTGGAACCGGGTGATGCGGGCCTGGGCGATACGCTCGGGATCGGGCTGCCAGAGCGGCTGGGGGTTCGCGGTCGACATGGGGCTGCTCCCGGGCTGTGCGCGTCGTGGGCGTCGGACCGCGCACGGGCTGGGGTGTGCGCGTGACGCGGCTGACACGGACGATGCCATGTGATCGACTTCTACACCAGGGCGCGCCCCACATAATCCATGTCGTGAAGATGTGGTCCCAGCACGGGTGAACGGCAGTTGAACGGCACGCGCGCGTGGGGCGCTCAGTGGCAGGGTGAGCAGTATGGACGGTCGTGACCTGGTGGGTTCGATGGGTGGGGTCGGTTCGGGAAGGGCGGCTCAGAGGTTGCGGACCGTTCGCGCCGCGTGGCGCAGGAGGCGGATCGACGCCGCGGCGCTGCCGCCGCGGGGTGCCGAGCGCGCCCGGGTCCCCGGTCAGGTGCGGGATGCCGAGCCGGGTCCCGGGGGCGGTCTGATCCGTTTCGACCGGTCCGAGCTGAGGATCACCGTCACGGTCAGCGGGGCCGTCTTCTGGGGCTGGGACGGAGCGGGTCCCGAGCCGTCGTACGCGCTGGCCGGGGACCGTCCCGAGCCGGATCCGCGGGCGGTGCTGGAGCCGGACAAGGACGGCGGCTGGCGGGTCGTGGCGGAGCGGGTGACGGTGGCCGTCTCGCGGCACGGCGCGGTGGAGGTGCGCACGCCCGGCGGGGTGATGCTGCGCCGGGATCTGCCGCCGCGTTGGTGGGAGCCGGTCGGCGGGGGTGCGGCGCGGTGGATGCAGCGGTCCGAGGTGGCGGCGGACGCCCGGTTCTTCGGGCTGGGTGGGCGCGCGTCCGGGCCCCGGCTGCGCAACGGCAGGTACCGGCTGTGGAACACCGACCCGAGCCAGGCGTTCGGTCCCGGCGACGATCCGCTGTACCTGACCATGCCGGTGCAATTGGTGGTGGCCGACGCCGCGGCGCACCTGGTGTTCCACGACACCTCCTGGGACGGCACGGTGACCCTGCGGGAGGGCGAGGAGGGTGCGGGGTCCGGCCACGACCGGACGGGGCGGTGCGAGGTGCGGATGGACGGGGGTCCGCTGCGCTGCTGGGTGATGGTGGGCACCCCCGCGCGCGTGCTGCACGCGTGGGCCTCGCTGACGGGGGCGCCCGCGGTGCCGCCGGCCTGGGCGCTGGGGCACCATCACGCGCGGTGGGGCTTCGGCAGCGAGCAGGAGGTCCGCCGGATCGTGGCGGGCTATCAGGAGCACGGTCTGCCGCTGGACGCCGTCCACCTGGACATCGACCACTACGACGACCATCAGGTGTTCACCGTCGACCGGGAGCGCTTCCCCAAGCTCGCGGTGTTCGCCGAGGAGTTGCGCCGGGACGGGATCCGGCTGGTGTCGATCGTCGATCCGGCGGTGAAGGCGGCACCGGGCAACGCGGTGTACGACAGCGGGTCGGCGGTGGACGCCTTCGTGCGGGACGCCTCGGGGCGGACCGTGCGCGGCGAGGTGTGGGCCGGTGAGTCGGTCTTCCCCGATTTCACGGACGCGCGCGTGCGCGAGTGGTGGGGCGGGCTGTACCAGGAGCGGCTGGAGCAGGGCTTCGCGGGGTTCTGGCACGACATGAACGAGCCGACCTCGTTCAGCGCGTTCGGTGAGGGCACCCTGCCGCGTTCGGCGCGGCACGTCCTGGAGGGGCGCGGTGGCGACCATCGCGAGGCGCACAACGTGTACGCGCTCTGCATGGCTCGGGCGGGGTACGAGGGGCTGCGCGGGCTGTCGCCCGAGGAGCGGCCGTTCGTGTTCTCCCGGTCCGGCTGGGCGGGCATGCAGCGCTACGGGGGCACGTGGTCGGGGGACGTGGCGACGGGCTGGCCGGGGTTGCGGGCCTCCCTGTCGCTGGTGCTGGGGCTCGGTCTGTGCGGGGTGCCGTACTCGGGGCCGGACGTGGGCGGTTTCGACGGGAGTCCGTCGCCCGAGATGTATCTGCGGTGGTTCCAGCTCGGCGCGTACCTGCCGCTGTTCCGGACGCACGCGAGTCTGCGGGCCGGGCGCAGGGAGCCGTGGGAGTTCGGTCCGCAGGTGCTGGAGCACGCGCGCGTGTCGCTGCGCGAGCGCCGGCGTCTGCTGCCGTACTTCGTCACGCTGGCCCATCTGGCACGGCGGACCGGCGCTCCCTATGTGCGGCCGCTGTGGTGGGGGGCGCCGGAGGACCGCGCGCTGCGCGACTGTGAGGACGCGTTCCTGCTCGGTGACGCTCTGCTCGTGGCACCGGTCCTGGATCCCGGGGCCGACCGGCGTACGGTGCAGCTGCCGCGGGGCCGCTGGTACGACACGGTGACGGAGCAGGCCTACGAGGGGCCGGCGCAGGTGCTGGTGGACGCGCCGTTGTCGCGGATTCCGGTGCTCGCGCGCGCGGGTGCGGTCATTCCGGTGCGCGGCACCGACGGCGGGCTCGAACTGGAGGTGTGGGCGCCCGCCCGGGGACGGACCGGGGGCGGGCTGGTGGTGCCGGACCCGGGCGACGGCTGGGACGAACCGGAGGTCGAACGTTACGTCGCCCGGCGGCAGGGCCGGCAAGTGGTGGTCACCCGGGCGGGCAAGGACGGCGCGGCCGAACCGTCCTGCCCGGTGCGCGTGCGGGGTCTCGGCTGAGGGTCTGGTCTCAGAGGGTCTGGGCCCAGGTGGCCTGGGCTCCGACGGCCTGGCCCGGACGGCGTGGGCTCAGATGTACCGGCCCTCGAACCACGCCCGCACCGCAGCGGTGTGCAGCGGGAAGGCAAGTTCCTCAGGCCTGCGCAACAGGTGCCAGCCCTCGGTCTCGTCCGTCGCGGTCGACACCGGCAGCCCTTCGACGGGGCGTTCCGGGAGGCCTCCGAACAGGAGCAGGTGCCCGTCCGGTGAGCTCATGGCGTCCACGAGCCGTACGTCGCGGGCGGCGGCGTCGATGCCCGTCTCCTCCTTGAGTTCCCGGACGACGGCCTGCTTCCAGTCCTCCCGGTCGTCGATGTAGCCGCCGGGCAGCGCGATGCCGCCGCGCGCGGGCTCGATGGTGCGGGTGATGACGACCAGGGCCGTGCCCTTGGTGTCATACACGGGCTGCAGCGCGATCGCGACGGGCAGCGGATTGCGGTAGGCCACGGTTCCGCAGGACGGACAGGTGCGCGGCCAGCCGGAGATGCCTTCTCCATAGGGCGCTCCGCAGCTCGAACAGTGGGAGTCAGGCGCGGAGTTGGCAATTGGGTGCTGAATTTCGGACACGCGCGGACTGTATCCGATCAGAGGAAGGACGTCTTCCGCCAGTGCGGCACCACGAGACGATCGCGTTCCGTCCAGAGGGGCTGCCGGCCCCCCGTAGGCCCCGGCAGCCCCTCTGGTTACCAGGACGCCGGCAGGCGCCGCCTGGTTCAGCGGTGACGGGGACGCCTTCCGGCTTCTCGGCACACGCTGCGCGTCCTGCGCCACGGTCTTCTTCCCGCGCGAGGTGGCCTGGCAGTTGAGGGATGCCGCGGGCGACCGGCAGGTGGCGCAGGCGCGCATAGGGATCACGGCGAACCAGGGACTGTTCGGGCACGGATCGGCGGTGGTCGCGGTGCGGTGAGCGGGCCCAGACGGGAGCGCTGCGCAGGCTCGCTGCGACGGGGGTGCCGCGACAGGAGCGCTGCGGCAGGGGCACTGCGACAGGGGCACTGCGACAGGCGGGACGCAGGGGATTGTCCACGCTGTGTGACCACCTCGGAATCCTGCGTGAACGTCTTATGAACTGCCCCTGGGCGTACGCGCGTGGCGCCATCATGCTCCCGTGCCCTCCTGGACGGATACTCTCCGCTTCGCCTTCCAGCCGGTGGTCAATCTGACGACCGGCGCGATCGCCGCACTGGAGATACTCGCCCGCCCGGAGACCGGCGACATCCTGGCCGAGGCCCGTCGCAACCCCGAACTCGACAGCAAACTGATGGTGTTGGCGCTCCGCGCGGCGACGCGCAAGGAGACGCTGCTGCCGCTGCACCTGAACGTGTTCGCGGCCACGCTGGCCGACCTGGGCGGCCTGTCCCTGTTGCACGACGCCGTACGGGCAGCGGGCCGGATGCCCTGGGAGGTGACCCTCGACATCGTGCCGCCCTACACGCACGTGGCGCAGCCCGCGCTGCTGGAGGCGGTGCACACGCTGCGCGAAAAGGGGTTCCGGATCAGCGCGGACGGCATCGGTGACGGGGACGTACCCCTCAGGCTGCTCACCGACCTCTGTCCCGACCTGATCAAGCTCGACGCCTCGCTGCTGGCCCGGCCGGCCGCGGTCCGGGCCATGCGGACGCTCTGCGAGCAACTGGGTGCCCTGGTGGCCGTGGAGGGGGTGGAGACCGAGCTGCAGTGCGACGCCGCGGTGTCGGCCGGAGCGCAGCTGGCCCAGGGCGAGCTGTTCGCGCCACCGGCCCGGATACCGGCGGCGGACGTATACGTTCCGCCCCGCTCCCCCGGCGCCGTGGCGGTGCCCCGGTCGGGGCCGTCGGTCCGGGAGTTCGTGCGTCCCGCGGCCGTTCTTCCGGTGACGGCCCCGGCCGGACAGGTGCGCGCACTGCTGACCGGTTCCCCGGACGTCTCCGGAGTGCTGCTCGTGGACCAGACCGGGGCCCCCGTCCGGTCGGTGCACCGGTCGCGGTTCCTGCTGACGATGTCCGGCCGGTACGGGCACGCCCTCTACGCGGACCGGCCGGCCTTCAAACTGGGCGACCCGCCGCGCACGGTCGGTGTCGACGCGACCGCCTGGGAAGTGCTGGACGTCGTGGCGGTCGGCGGCCGGGACCGCACTTCGGACGACGTCGCGGTGGTGGACCGGCACGGCCGCTGCGTGGGTGTCGTACGGCTCGCGGACCTCGTGCGGGCGCTGGCGGAGAGCCGGGTGGAGGAGGCGGCCGGGCTCAACCCGCTGACCAGGCTGCCCGGTTCGGACGCCATCACCAGCGAGGTGGACCGGCACATCGCCGACGGGCGGGCCTTCGCGCTGAGCTGGCTGGACATCGACCACTTCAAGCAGGTCAACGACGGCTCCGGGTTCGCGGCGGGCGACGAGCTGATCCGCTCGGTGGGGCAGGCGTTGCGGGAGGCCGTGGCCGGGCCCGCGCACGTGGGCCACATCGGAGGGGACGACTTCCTGGTGCTGGCCGAGGAGGCGGCGCTCGATCCGCTGGTGGCCGCCGTGCTGGACGCACCCTGGTCGGCGGGCGGCCGTCCCGTCACGCTGTCCCTGGCCACCGTCGTGTGCGTGCCCGGCAGCGTGGCGGACCATCGGCAGGCCGCGGCGTACCTCGCTCCGCTGAAGCAGGCGGCCAAGGCGCTCAGGGGGGCCAGCTGGGTCCTCGGGCGCGCGGGGCTGCCCGGCCACGAGATCCGGCGCGGCCCCGGTCCCGCACCCGCCCAGGCGGGCTACGCGGCGGCCGAGCCGTTGGGCTGAACATCCCGTCGCGGGGCGGCCGTTGATCGTCCGCTCAGGGGAAGCAGCCCGCGACCGTCCAGCTGCCGGCAACCGCTGACATCGTTGCCGTCAGCGACCTTGACGGCCCCGGGACACCGGTGAAAACTTCCGGGTGTCAGCCGACACCGCCGTACATACGCGGCGTATTCAGGCACGCGTCGCGGGTCTTTCTCCTGCTCGACGGCCCGCTCGCCATGGGCGATCCGGCTGCCACGGCACGCTCGACACGGACGCCTGGCGGGGTGCGGGCACTTGCTGCCTTCGGCTGAAGTCGCCAAGGAATCAAGGAACCGTTCCTGCACAAAGGACCGGGACAGATCG
Source organism: Streptomyces sp. NPDC048297 (assembly GCF_043201585.1). Classification (NCBI taxonomy): domain Bacteria; kingdom Bacillati; phylum Actinomycetota; class Actinomycetes; order Kitasatosporales; family Streptomycetaceae; genus Streptomyces; species Streptomyces sp. NPDC048297. The sequence goes on along the minus strand of NZ_JBICZA010000001.1, from coordinate 442,860 downwards.
CCCCGGCCGGCGCTAGGGGGTGTCGTTTGGATCAGGCCGGCCGGGACCGACAGTGCAGACCGGCCGACCCAAGCGAGGTCTGGTGCGTACAGATGCAAGGCGGAGGAGTGCGTCGACGCGATGGGGGGGTCCCCCGCGCGAGCGGAGCCGAGCGTGGGGGAGTCGGCGAGTGACGACAACGCCGCAGATGTGCGTGCCAGGGCCCGCGACGCCGGGATGATCCAAACGACATCCCCTAGGGAGCCGCCATGAGCAACGGAGACATATTCGTCGGCACCGCGATCCTGATCCTGTTCGGTGCCGGTGTCTGCGCCGCCGTCACGCTCAGACATTCCGAGGCGCGCGCCTCGGGGTGGATCGTCATCGCGTTCGGCTGGGGGTTCGGCGTGCTGGCGGGCGCGTACACGGCCGCCCCGCTCTCCGGTGGCCAGCTCAATCCCGCGGTCACCATCGGCATCGCCGTGGACACCGGGAAATGGGACAAGGTCTGGGTCTATCCGCTGGGCGAGACGGTCGGCGCCATACTCGGAGCCGTCCTCGCCTATCTGGTGTACCTCGCCCAGTTCCAGGCCAACGTCCGTAAGGAGGGCGACAGCGACAGCGACGGACCCGTGCCGACCCTCGGCATCTTCTCCACCGTCCCGGAGATCCGGAACCCGGTTGCCAACCTCCTCACGGAGATCATCGCGACGATCGCGCTCGTACTGCCGATCCTCGCCTTCGGGCTGACCGAGGGGCTCGGCGAGTCCGGCACCGCCGTGCTGGTCGTCTCGCTGCTGGTCGTCGGCATCGGCTGCTCCCTCGGCGGACCCACCGGCTACGCCATCAACCCGGCGCGTGACCTCGGCCCGCGCATCGTGCACACCTTCCTGCCGATCCCGAACAAGGGCACGTCCGACTGGGGTTACGCCTGGATCCCGGTCGCCGGCCCGCTGATCGGCGGGGCGCTCGCGGGCCTCGTCTACAACGCGGCCTTCTGACCCAGCGATCCCACCCAGCGACCCAGGGACAGCCATGACGGACACCGCCGAGAAGTACGTCGCCGCCATCGACCAGGGCACCACGTCCAGCCGCTGCATCATCTTCGACCACGGCGGCGCGATCGTCGCCGTCGACCAGCGTGAGCACCGGCAGATCTTCCCCAAGCCGGGCTGGGTGGAGCACGACGCCACCGAGATCTGGTCCAAGGTGCAGGCCGTGGTGGCCGGCGCGCTCGCCAAGGCCGGGCTGCGCGCCGACCGGCTCAGCGCCCTCGGCATCACCAACCAGCGGGAGACCACCGTCCTGTGGGACCGCGCCACGGGCAAACCCGTGCACAACGCGATCGTCTGGCAGGACACCCGGACCGCCGCCCTGTGCCACGAGCTGGCTGGCGCCGACGGCCAGGACCGCTTCCGCGACCGGACCGGACTGCCGCTCACCAGCTACTTCGCCGGGCCCAAGGCGGTCTGGCTGCTGGACAACGTGCCCGGTCTGCGCGATCGTGCCGAACGCGGCGAGATCGCCTTCGGCACGATCGACTCCTGGCTGATCTGGAACCTCACCGGCGGCACGGAGGGCGGCCGCCATGTCACCGACGTCACGAACGCCGGCCGCACCATGCTGATGAACCTCGACACCCTCCAGTGGGATCCCTCCCTCCTCTCCGCGATGAACGTGCCGCCCTCGGTCCTGCCTGAGATCAGGTCCTCCGCCGAGGTGTACGGCACCGCCGTCGGACAGCTCGACGGTGTGCCCGTGGCCTCGGCACTGGGCGACCAGCAGGCCGCCGTGTTCGGGCAGGCCTGTTACGACGTCGGCACCGCCAAGAACACCTACGGCACCGGCAGCTTCCTGCTGCTCAACACGGGCAACCGGCCGGTGCCGTCCAAGAACGGACTGCTGACGACGATGGGCTACAAGATCGGCGACGAGGCTCCGGTGTACTGCCTGGAGGGGTCCATAGCGATAACGGGCGCGCTGGTCCAATGGTTCCGCGACCAGCTCGGGATCATCCGCAGCGCCGACGAGATCGAGACCCTGGCGTCGAGCGTCGAGGACAACGGCGGCGCCTACATCGTGCCCGCCTTCTCCGGTCTGTTCGCCCCCTACTGGCGCTCGGACGCGCGCGGGGTGGTCACGGGACTCACCCGGTACGTCACCAAGGCCCATCTCGCGCGTGCGGTGCTGGAGGCCACGAGCTGGCAGACGCGCGAGGTCGTGGACGCCATGTACCAGGACTCTGGCGTACGGATCACGACGCTGAAGGTCGACGGCGGCATGACCCGGAACAACCTGCTCATGCAGCACCAGGCGGACGTCCTCGGCGTGCCGGTGATCCGGCCCCGGGTTTCCGAGACCACCTGTCTGGGCGCCGCCTACGCGGCCGGCCTCGCGACGGGTGTGTGGAACGACCTCGACGAGCTGAAGTCCCACTGGCAGAAGGACGCGGAGTGGACGCCCGCGATGGAGGCGTCGGTGCGCGAGCGCGAGTACGACAACTGGCGCAAGGCCGTGGAGAAGAGCCTCGGCTGGCTGGAGGAAGGCGTCGAGTAGCCGAGCGGGGTCTGCGCGCGGGCACGCGCGCGTGGGGCGATTTTGAGCCCCCGCGCGGGCGCCCTTCCAAGGACCACGGCCCGTACCCCTGTCGGCGGGGGTACGGGCCGTGCCTGGTTGGTCAGGTGGTGACGGCGAGCAGGCGGTGACAGGGAGTCAGGCGGTCACGTGGTGAGGGTGGTGACGGCCGGACGGCGGTGCGTGGCGGCGTATGCCATCGCGTGCTGGACGACACTGATGAGGACGTCCTTGGCCGACTCCCGATCACGGGCGTCGCACAGCACCACGGGCACGTCCTCGTCCAGGTCGAGGGCCTGGCGGACGTCCTGGGCCGGATAACGGGCCGCGCCTTCGAAACAGTTGACGCCGACGAGGAAGGGTATGGAGCGCCGCTCGAAGTAGTCGACGGCGGCGAAACAGTCCTCCAAGCGCCGCGTGTCCGCGAGGACGACGGCACCGAGCGCCCCCTCGGACAGCTCGTCCCACATGAACCAGAACCGTTCCTGTCCGGGCGTGCCGAACAGGTAGAGCACCAGGTCCTCGCGCAGGGTGATGCGGCCGAAGTCCATGGCCACGGTGGTCGTGTGCTTGCCCTCCACACCGCTGGTGTCGTCGACCGGGCGCCCGGCCTCGGTCAGCGACTCCTCGGTGCGCAGCGGCTTGATCTCGCTGACCGCGCCGACGAGGGTCGTCTTGCCCACGCCGAAGCCGCCGGCCACCAGGATCTTGAGCGTGACGGGCTCGACCGGGGGTGTGCCGCGCTCAGCTCGCTCGAGGACCATCGATCTCTTCTCCTGCTCGACGGGAATCGGGGGACGGCCGGCCGTAGCCGCCGCCACCGGGGGTTTCGATGACCAGGACGTCGCCGGGGCCGACGTCCGCGGAACCGCTTCCGCCGAGGTCGGTGACCGTTCCGTCGGCCCGCTCCACCCGGTTGGCGCCCAGCGCACCGGGTTCGCCGCCCGCCATCCCGTAGGGGGGCACACGGCGGTGCTGGGAGAGTGTGGAGACGGTCATGGGTTCCAGGAAGCGGATGCGGCGCACGGCTCCGTTCCCGCCGCGCCGGTGTCCGGCGCCGCCGCTGCCCGGCCGGACGGCGAACTCCTCCAGCCTGACGGGCAGTCGCCACTCCAGGACTTCGGGGTCGGTGAGCCGCGAGTTGGTCATGTGGGTCTGTACGACGTCGGCGCCGGGGAAGTCCTCGCCCGCTCCGGAACCGGAGGCCACGGTCTCGTAGTACTGGTGGCGGTCGTTGCCGAAGGTGACGTTGTTCATGGTCCCGGAGCCCTCGGCCTGGACGCCGAGCGCGGCGTAGAGGGCGCCGGTGATGGCCTGGGAGGTCTCGACGTTGCCGGCGACGACGGCGGCGGGCGGCTCGGGGGCGAGCATCGAGCCTGCCGGTACGACGATGTCCAGGGGGCGCAGGCAGCCGTCGTTGAGCGGGATGTCATCGGCGACCAGGGTGCGGAAGACGTAGAGGACAGCCGCGTTGACGACGGCGAACGGGGCGTTGAAGTTGGTGCCGAGCTGGGCGGAGGTGCCGGTGAAGTCGATGGTGGCGCGGCGCGCGGCCCGGTCGACGCGCACGCGGACGCGGATGAGCGCGCCCGAATCCGTCTCGTAGGCGTACTCCCCGTCGTCCAGGGCGTCGATGACGCGGCGGACCGCCTCCTCGGCGTTGTCCTGCACGTGCCGCATGTAGGCCTGGACGACGTCGAGGCCGAACTCCTCGATCATGCGGCGGACTTCGTCGACGCCCTTCTGGTTGGCGGCGATCTGGGCGCGCAGGTCGGCGAGGTTGGTGCGGACGTTGCGGGAGGGGTAGGGCACCTCGGTGAGGAGCCGGCGTGTCTCCTCCTCGCGGAAGCGGCCGTTCTGGGCGAGCAGCCAGTTGTCGAAGAGGACGCCCTCCTCGTCGATGGTGCGGCTGTGCGCCGGCATGGAGCCCGGGGCGATCCCGCCGATCTCGGCGTGGTGGCCGCGTGAGGCGACGTAGAAGAGGATCTCGGGCTCACTCTCCGTGTCCGTCGCGGAGTCGGTGTCGAAGACCGGGGTGATCACCGTGACGTCGGGCAGGTGGGTGCCGCCGTGGTACGGGTCGTTGACGGCGTAGGTGTCCCCCGGCCGCATCGCGGTGCCGCGGCGGCGGATGACCTCCTTGACGCTGGTCCCCATCGAGCCCAGGTGGACGGGGATGTGGGGCGCGTTGGCCACGAGGTTCCCGTCGGGATCGAACAGGGCGCAGGAGAAGTCCAGGCGCTCCTTGATGTTCACGGACTGGGCCGTGGACTCCAGCCGGGCACCCATCTGTTCGGCGATGGACATGAAGAGGTTGTTGAAGACCTCAAGCAGAACGGGATCAATTTCTGTGCCGAGGCTGGAACTCTCCGTGACCGTCATGCGTTCCATGACCAGATGCCCGTCGTCGGTCGCCACGGCACGCCAGCCGTCGTCGACGACGGTGGTGGCGCCGGCCTCGGTGATGACCGCGGGGCCGGTGACGGTGTCGCCGGGAGGAAGGCCCTCACGGCGGCGAAGGGGTACGTCGTGCCAGGCGCCGCCGGTGTGGAGGCGGACGGATTCGGGGGCTGTGGGGTGGCCCTCGTAGGGGGCGAGGGCGGAGAGATCGGGGGGTGCGGTGATGCCGGTGGCTTCGACGGAGAGGGCTTCGACGACGACCGGACGGTCGAGGGTGAAGGAGTACGTGGCGCGATGACGTTCTTCGAAGGCGTGCTTCATGGTGTCGGGCTCGGTCAGCTCGACGGTGAGAGCGGTGTCGGTGCCGTCGTAGCGGAGCTGGGCGCGGCGGACGACCTCGATGCGGTCCTGCGGGACGTCCTCGGCGAGGAGTTCGGCTCGGGCGGCGCCCTCCAGGTCGTCGGCCGTCTTACGGATGCCGGGCATCGAGGCGGCCTCCAGAGAGACCTCGACGGACTGTTCGCGCATCGCCGTGGTGTCGGCGAGGCCGATTCCGAGCGCGGAGAGGACTCCGGCCATGGGGGGTACGAGGACGGTGCGGATGCCAAGCGAGTCGGCGACCCTGCACGCGTGCTGGCCGCCCGCCCCGCCGAAGGTGGTGAGGGCGTAGCGGGTGACGTCGTGGCCCTTCTGGACGGAGATCCGCTTCACGGCGTTGGCGACGTTGGCGACGGCGATCTGCAGGTATCCCTCGGCCACCTGTTCGGGGGTGCGGTCGTCACCGGTCCGCTCGCGGATGTCGTGCGCGAGGGCGGTGAACCGGTCGCGGACGATGTCGGCGTCCAGGGGCTGGTCGCCGTCGGGTCCGAACACCGGTGGGAAGTGGGCGGGCTGGATCCGGCCGAGCATCACGTTGGCGTCCGTGACGGTGAGGGGGCCGCCCGCGCGGTAGCAGGCGGGTCCGGGGTCGGCGCCGGCGGAGTCGGGGCCCACGCGGTAGCGGGAGCCGTCGAAGTGCAGGACGGAGCCGCCGCCCGCGGCGACGGTGTGGATGTCCAGCATCGGGGCGCGCAGCCGGACGCCGGCGATCCGGGCGGTGAAGACACGCTCGTACTCGCCGGCGAAGTGGGAGACGTCGGTGGAGGTGCCGCCCATGTCGAAGCCGATGACGCGGTCGAAGCCGGCGCGCTGCGACATCCGGGCCATGCCGACGATCCCGCCGGCCGGCCCGGACAGGATGGCGTCCTTGCCGCGGAACTGTCCGGCCTCGGCGAGCCCGCCGTTGGACTGCATGAACATCAGCCGCACGTCGCGCAGTTCGTCGGCGACGTGCCGCACGTAGCGGCGCAGCACCGGCGACAGGTAGGCGTCGACGACGGCGGTGTCCCCGCGCGGTACGAGCTTCATCAGGGGGCTGACCTCGCTGGACAGCGAGATCTGCGGGAAGCCGATGCGCGCGGCGAGATCCCCGATCGCACGTTCGTGGGCCGGGTGGAGGTGACTGTGGAGACAGACGACGGCGACGGCGTGGATCCCGTCGTCGTAGGCCTGCCGGAGGGGGCCCGACAGCGCGTCCAGGTCGGGGGTCCTCAGGACGGTGCCGTCGGCGGCGATCCGCTCGTCGACCTCGGCCACCCGTTCGTACAGCAGCTCGGGCAGCTCGATGCGGCGGGCGAAGATGTGCGGGCGGTTCTGGTAGGCGATACGCAGGGCGTCCCGGAAGCCGCGGGTGATCACCAGCAGCGTGCGCTCGCCCTTGCGCTCCAGCAGCGCGTTGGTGGCGACGGTGGTGCCCATGCGGACGGCGTCGACGGGCTCGCGGGAGGTCCCGAGGAGTTCGCGTACACCGGCGACGGCCGCGTCGGCGTACCGCGCCGGGTTGTCGGACAGCAGCTTGTGCGTGAGCAGCCGGCCGTCCGGACGACGCGCGACGATGTCCGTGAAGGTGCCGCCTCGGTCGACCCAGAACTGCCAGCCTGTCACGTCACCACTCCGCTTCCACGCCGGTCACAGGGCCCGCAGGCCGTTGATCACGTCGCGCAGAATACTCTCGTCCGGCAGCTCCGCCGGGGGTACCGGGCGCGTCACATGGACGAGTTCGGCGTCCACGAGGTCGCCGATGAGGACGCGCACCACACCGATGGGCAGGTCGAGTTCCGCGGCGATCTCGGCGACCGACTGGGGTGCCGTGCGGCAGAGCCCGACGATCTCCACCTGTTCCGGGGCGAGCGTCGGGTCCGCCTCCGGATCGCCCGCACCGGGTTCCGTGGCGACCACCGCGATCAGGTCGAGACGATGCTGACCGGGGCTCGTGGTGCGGCCGCGTGTCATGGCGTAGGGACGGACGACCGGTCCGGCGTCGTCGTCGAACCAGTGTCCTGTTCCCTGACCGTCTGCGCTCATGACATCCCACTACCCGCCTGCGGGCAGATCGGTGCGCGGAGCGGCGCCCAGATGCACGCCGACCCGCTTGACCAGCAGTGTCATCTCGTAGGCGACCTGACCGACGTCGGAGTCGGCGTCCGAGAGGACCGCGAGGCAGCTGCCGTCGCCGGCCGCCGTCACGAACAGGAAGGCGTCGTCGAGTTCGACGACGGTCTGCCGGACGGTGCCCGCGTCGAAGTGGCGGCCTACGCCCTTGGCCAGGCTGTGGAAGCCGGACGCAACAGCGGCGAGGTGCTCGCTGTCCTCCCTGGTCAGGTCCTTGGACACCCCCGTGGCCAGGCCGTCGCCGGAGAGCACGACGGCCTTGCGGATGCTCGCGACCCGGTCGACGAGGTCGTCGAGGAGCCAGTTCAGCTCGCCGTCGTTCGTGGTCGAGCGGTCGGTCGCCTTTGGTGCGGTCATCGGCCGTCCCCCTTTGTCGTTCCTTGTGCTGAGCCGTTGCGGGCGTCGCCCGCGGCGTTCTCCTCACGGCCACGCTGCCAGCCGCGCTGGAGCGATGCCATGCGGCCGCGGACCTCGTCGGCGTCTCGATCGGCCGGGCGGTCCGTGGGTTCGGTGCGTTGTTCGGGGCCCTGCTTCAGCTGCGGCGCCAGGCTGGCCTGTCGTACGCGCCGGGGCAGCGGGCCGGTGCCGGAGGCGGGCTGTGCCGGCGCGTCACCGCCGGTGAGCGGGGTGCCGGCGCTCGGGCCGGCTCCGGGGGTGACCTCCGGGGGCGGGGGCCGTCGGGGCAGTGCGGGGACCGGGGAGGTCTCGTCCGGACCGGTCCCGGGAGTGGCCGGGCGCTCGCCGAAGGCCTGCTGGCGCTCGTCGACAGCCGGTGTGCGCCCGTCAACCACCGACTGGCGCTCGCCGAGGGCCGACGTACGCTCGCCGCCGGCCGGTGTGCGCTCATCGCCGCGACCGGTGCGGCCCTGGGCCCTGCGCACCGCGTCACCGCGGCGACGGGCCGGCAGCGGGGGCGGACCGCTCGCTGCCGGACGGCTCGTGGTGTCCTCGGCGAGCGCGTCCGCCGGCTCGCCCGCGTCGTCGTGCCGGGTCCGCGGGTCGGTGACGGACTTGCCGTGCGAGCTGACCAGCTTGGGCGTCTGCCGCCGGGGCAGTGGTACGGGCCCCGGGAGCCGGTTGTCGGCCGCACCGTCGTCGGCGCGCAGGGGGGCGGGCTGATGGAGCTGATCGACAGGCCGGGTGGCGGTGGAACGGTCGTCGGCGGAGGCGAGGGAGCGACGAGGGCGGAACAGCCCGCCGCGCTCGCTGTCCTCGTCCGTCAGCGCACCCGGGAAGTCGGTGAGGGCGTCGAGGTCGACCGGTGCTCCCAGCTCGACCGGGCCGTCCAGCAGGGAGGTCGGCACGCCGGGGAGCTGCGGTGCCTGCGAGCGGGTGACGGTGCGGCCGGACGGTTGCCCGGCGTGCTTCGAGGACCGGTCCCGGTCGAGGCGGAAGCCGACGCCGTTGGTGTCCGGGACGTCGTCGCTGAGCAGCGCGTCAGGGATGAGGACGACGGCGGTGGTACCACCGTACGGGGAGGGCTGCAGGGAGACCCGGACGTTCTGCCGCTGCGCGAGCCGGCTGACCACGAACAGGCCGAGCCGGTCGGTGTCGGAGAGTTCGAACTCGGGGGTCTCGGCGAGCCGGAGGTTGGCGTCCAGCAGGGTCTCGGCCGTCATGCCGAGACCGCGGTCGTGGATCTCCAGGGTGAAGCCGTTGGCGACCCGCTCGCCGAAGACCTGGACGGCGGTGTGCGGGGGCGAGAAGACCGTGGCGTTCTCCAGGAGTTCGGCCACGAGGTGGGTGAGGTCGGCGACGGCGGGACCGGTGACGGCGACCCGGGGCAGGCGGCGGACCTCGACGCGTTCGTAGTCCTCGACCTCGGCGACGGCGGCGCGCACGACGTCCATCAGCTGCACCGGGCGGCGCCACTGCCGCGACGGTGCGGCGCCGGAGAGGATCACCAGGCCCTCGGCGTGCCGGCGCATGCGGGTGGTGAGGTGGTCCAGGCGGAAGAGGTCGGCGAGTTCGTCGGTGTCCTCGGTCCGGCGTTCCATGGTGTCGAGCAGGGTGAGCTGCTTGTGCAGCAGCACCTGGCTGCGGCGGGCGAGGTTGACGAAGACCTCGGAGACACCGGCGCGGAGTTCGGCCTGCTTGACGGCGGCTTCGACGGCGGCGCGCTGGAGGGTGTTGAGGGCCTGGCCGACCTCGCCGATCTCGTTCTTGTCGTACTCCAGACGGGGCACCTCGGTCTCGACGTCGACCTGTTCGCCGGTGGAGAGGCGGCGCATCACGCTGGGCAGCCGGACACCGGACGCCTCGTGCGCCTCCAGGCGCAGCTGCCGCAGGTCGCGGACGAGGCTGCGGCCGATGCGTACGGACAGGACGATGGAGAACAGGAGGGCGGCGAGGCCGAGGAGGCCGGCGACGGCCGCCTGTGCGATGACGCCGAAGGCCACGGGACGCATGCGGTCCGTGAAGCGGTTGCCGGCCTGGTCGTCGAGTTTGCCGAGGTCGTCGAGGACGCCGGCCGCGGTGGAGTCCCAGCTTTTGGCGGTGACGCCGCGGGGGGTTCCGGAATCGGTGTCGATGGCGGTCTGTTCGGCCATGCGCAGCGGGGCCGTGGTGGCGTTGCTCCAGAAGCGTTCGTAGCGTTCGCGCTCCGCGGCGGGCAGCAGCGGGAGGCTGATGTCGTACAGGAGGGTGCGCTGGGCGACGAGGTCGGAGATGTCACGGGTCTCGTCGTGCGAGAGCCTGCCGACCACCAGCGCGGAGCCGAGCAGGGCGTCCTCGCGGGCGAGCAGTTCACGGGCGCGGGTGATGTTGACCAGGGCGCCGGACTGCTTGTTCATCTGGACGTCGTCGATGTTGTCGAGAGCCGCGAGCAGGGAGTAGCACGGGTCGACGAGGCGGTTGTAGAAGTCGTAGGCCTGAACGCGCGTCACCGATCGCTCCTCGACGTTCCGGCGCAGGGTGTCGAGGCCGTCGAAGCCTTCCAGGAGGGTGGTGAGGCGCTCTTTGTCGGCCGCGTCCAGGCCGTCGAGGATGTCGTGGTTCCGGGCGTTGCCGCGGATCTCGGCGATGGCGCGGTCGCTGGACGTGCGGGTGCGGTGCAGTGCGGACAGAGCATCGGCCGCGCGGGGGTCGGCGAGGTAGACGAGGGTCTGACGGCGCTCCTGCTGCAGCACGCGGACGGTGTCCTCGGTGGGGTAGCCGATGTCCTGGACGACATCGGACACGCTGAAGAGCTGCGCGGCTTCACGCCCCGTGAGTACCGTGGCGAAACCCCAGATGGCGGCCAGGGACACCAGCGGCACGAGAAGCAGCGCCACGATCTTCCGGCGGATCGACTTCCCGCGAAAGCGCATGGCCTCCCCCAGCTCGACCCCCGTCGGCCGGGGGTACATGTCCGCCTACAAACGGCGCGAGCCTACTACCGCCTCACAGTTAACTCGAAGACTTGTCCGGAGATTGAACTCCCGCATCAGCGAAAGGACATGGCGACTTGTCCGGAGATGATGGGAGATCGCCGCCACGGCACGCGGGTCCCCGGGAACACCGACCGAAGCGGTACGGACAGTCGATCGACCGAAATTTTTCGCAGGACGGGAATCTTCGGGGCGAGTCGTTCGTCCCTCTCCATAGGTAATGGGGGGCGGAATCGGCCACAGGCGCCGCATTCCGCGTCCCGGCCGCGTAAATGAGCGCAAGCCGGGCAGCCACTGGGGGTCGGTGCCTTCGGGCACCGGGGCGAGCGGTCTGCCTGCGGTGGGGAGTGACACGGTGATGGGCACGGCGGAGCGGCGCGAGGCGCCCGAGGAGAGCATGTACCCGCGCTCGGCGGTGTGGCGGGAGCGGGAGGCGCCCATGGGCGGCATTCCGGCGAGCCGGCAGGCCGGGGAGCACGCGTCGCGGTCCACTGACGCGCGGACGTCGCCGTACCGGCCGCTGTGGGTCGAGGAGCCCGCACGGCGGCACCCGATGCCCGACCCGGTGCGCACGGCGGCGGTGCGGGCGGTGCTGATCGTCGCGGTGACGCTGATCCAGGCCATGGTGGCGTTCCTGTGCACACTGGCCGGGTCCTGGCTCGCGTTCCCGATGATGATCAGCAGTCTTGCCGCCACGGTGGTGGCCACCTGGGTGGTGGTCGATGTCTGGGTGACCCGCCAGGTGTGGAACCAGCGCAACGGCGTGGTCTCCGAGCCGAGCAGCACGGCCCGGTCGCTCCGCCGGGAGCGCCGTGCCGCCCGGCGACGGGAGCGGTCCGCCCAGCGGGATCAGGAGCGGATACCCCAGCCCGGCGACACCGGGCAGTTGTCCCACTCCTGAACCTCGCATCCTGATCTCACAGCACAGCCGGCTCCGCCTTCCTCTGTTCCCGCCCGAGTTCCCGCCGGGCGCGCATGAAGGCGCGGGGGCGGTCCACGGAGAGCACGGCGACCGTACGGCCGTCGCGCCCGTAGTCGGGCCAGGAAACCGTCCTCGCCGGGGGCGCAGGTGGTGAAGTGACCCTCCGTCACCTGGACGGTGTCGCCGTCGCGGTGCAACGACGTCGGCCGGCGGGGTGCGGCCGTCGGCGAGGTCGACGGCGCTGACCGAAACGGCGCCACGCAGGCCTGCCACACCGGTGCCGGTGACCAGATCGATTCCGCCGCAGCGGTGCAGAGCGGCGCACACGGAGGCCATCCGCGCACCGAGTTGGGGAACCAGCGGGAGCCGGGCGGCTTCGACGACCGTGACGTCGTGGCCGAGTTCGGCGCACGAGGAGGCGGTCTCGGCGCCGATGAAGCCGCCTCCGATGACCACGACCCGGCGTGGACTCCGGGTGAGGTCGGTGCGCAGGGCGCGGGGCGTCGTCCAGGGTGCGCAGCGTGTGGACCCCGGCGAGGGCGGCGCCGGGCAGGCGGCGGGCGGCGCCGGGCAGGCGGCGGGCCGTGGAGCCGGTCGCGATGACGGGGCCGTCGGTGGGCACCGTACGGCCGTCGTCCAGGAGCAGGGTGCTGCCGCGGGTGTCGAGACCGCGGGCGCGGACACCGAGCAGCCACTCGGCGTCGAGTCCGGCTGTCTCGTCGGCGTCGGTGAGGGCGATCCCGTCCTCGTCGGCGCGGCCGGTCAGGAAGTCAGCGTGGCGAAGTCCTGCGGCGACGGAGGGGGCCGGTACGGGGGCGAGCGCCACGGGCACGGTTAAAGGAGCTGCCGGTGCGAAGGCGGCCGGCACGGCGAGAGGAGCGGTAGCCGCGCAGACGGGCGAGGCCTGCGGGGCGGACGGCGAGACCCGCGCGCAGGAGGGCGGAGCCGACACGGCGGGAGGAGAGAGCAGTACGGTGGTGGGCCCGTGCCGGTCGGTGAGGGTGGTCATGCGGCCGTGTCCTCCTCCGCGGTGAGGTGGACGTGGATGACGCCTTCGTCGACGGTGACACGGTGAGTGCGCACGGGGCGCCGGGCCGGGGGACAGGTCGGTTCGCCGCTGCGCGGGTCGAAGGACGCGGCGTGCAGCGGGAATTCGACCGAGCAGCCCTCCAGCCAGCCCTCGGAGAGGGAGGCGTCCTGGTGGGTACAGGTGTCGTCGATGGCGTACAACTCGCCGTCGTCGGTGCGGAACACAGCGATCGGCGGTGTGGTCCCGACGCGGACGGACTCCCCCTCGGGGAGGTCTTCGAGGCGGCAGACGGGAATCACGGGCCCCTCTCGGTCCGGGACACGGGGTCCGGGACCTGCTCGATGCAGGCAGGAGGGATTCAGGCAGTAGGGATGCAGGCGGAAGCGGTGCGGGCTGGGGTCCGGACCGTCGCCCGGTCCGGGCGGTACGGCGGTGCGGGAGTGGCGGACCGAGACGGTCCGGGCGGTCGGGGACCCTTCCGGGATCCCGACGCTTGGGTAACATGATGTTTCGCATGGTGCACTATCCAGCGCTATGCGCAACAGAATCCGCGCGGGACGCCCGTCGCGTCAAGGGCCTCCCGCAGATGCGGCCCGAACCGGGCCGACAGGTGGTGAGAGTCGAGTCATGACCGGCACGCAGAAGCGGCCTGACCGCGGCGAGGAGACCACGCAGGACCCGAGAACCACGGAGAGGCGGAACGGCCGCGGCGCGGCCAGCGCGGTGCAGTCGGTGGACCGCGCCGTGAGCGTCCTGGAGATCCTCGCGCGGCACGGCGAGGCGGGCGTCACCGAGATCGCCGAGGAGCTGGACGTGCACAAGTCCACGGCGTTCCGGCTGCTCGGTGTCCTGGAGAACCGCGGCCTGGTGGCCCAGGCCAAGGACCGCGGCAAGTACTACCTGGGTGCCGGCGTCCTGCGCCTGGCGGGAGCGGCGGCCGTCCGGCTGGACATCTCCCAGGAAGGCGTCCCGATCTGCCGCGAGGTCGCGGACGAGCTGGGCGAGACGGTGAACATCGCCGTGCACGACGACGACGCGGCGGTCAACATCATGCAGGCGAGGGGCACCGCCTCGGTGACCGCGCAGAACTGGCTGGGCAGACGCACCCCGCTGCACGCCACCTCCAGCGGCAAGGTGCTGTTCGCCCACCTGCCGCCGACCCTGCGCGAGGGTCTTCTGGCCAGGCCGTTGCCACGGTTCACGGACCACACGCTGACCGGTGCCGCGATGCTGCGGGCCGAGCTGGAGACGGTGATCGAGCAGGGCTACGCCACCACGGTCGAGGAGCTGGAGCTGGGGCTCGCCGCCGTGGCGGCGCCCGTCCGCGCGCACGACGGCAAGGTCATCGCGGCGATCAGCGTGTCGGGGCCGGTGTACCGGCTGAATTCCGACCGTCTGCCGGAGGTGGCGAAGCGGACGGTGGCGGCCGGCGCCGAGCTGTCGCGTCGCATGGGTTACGGCTTCTGAGGGAGCGGCGAGGAGATGTCCGCGAGGGCCGCACCGGCGCGTGAGGGCGTCGGACGAGCAGACGCCAGGCTGACGCCGACCAGATCCCGCACGGAGCGGGCGGGGCGGACGGGGCGGACGGGGCGGACGGGGCGGACGCAGGACGAGAGCTTTCGCGTCGCGGATTCCCTTTGCCTCAGGTTGGCGCGCACCCCGTTGACGGCTCCGTGACGGCGTTCTCAGTACGTTCCCCATCGCGCAACCCATCGCGTAACACGCAACGCACAACAGCAGAAGAGCTTGTCGTGTCACACGAGGCCCGTGCCGTAGTCGCCGTGTGCCACACGGACCTCCACTACGGGGAAGGTGCGATCAACGACGACTCCCGTTCCCGCTGGGCCACGAGGCCGCGGGGACGGTCGAGTCCGTCGGAGCCGGTGTCACCGATCTGCGGCCGGGTGACTACGTGGTCCTGGCCTGGCGGGCACCCTGCGGCAGTTGCCGCTCCTGTCGCCGCGGCCGGCCCTGGTACTGCTTCGACTCGCGCAACACCGCCCAGCCGATGCCCCCATGTTCGACCACACGATCTTCGAGGACAGCCTGGTGTTCGTGGACTTCTGCGAGGCGATAGCCAAGGCCACCAACCCTCTCTCCTCACCCGCGCCGAGCGCACCGCCGCGCCCCGCCGCACCCCGCCGCACCCCGCCGCACCCGCCCGGCCATGCCTCCACCGTACGCCGGCCGCCACCGGCCGCCCGGCGGGGCTACGCGGACTTGTCGATCTCGGCCCGCAGCCAGGCGGCGAGGGCGCGGGCCTCCTCCGCCTGGGCGGCGGCTTCGGGGCGGCCCTCCTCGACGGCGATCCGGTCGAGCAGGGCCGCCTTACGCTCGGTCAGCCGGAGACGGGCAACGGGGTCCGGGCCCTTGGACATGTCCCGGTACAGGTACTTGAGGCCGTCAAGGAGCTGGCTCATCTCGTCCAGCAGCGAGAGCGTGGGCAGGCCGCAGGTAACGGCGTGCTCGCCCCGGCCCCGCTCCTTCGCCCACTCGTCCAGCTACCGCCCGGCGTCGATCGGCGCGTACGCGGCCTCGTGCAGCCGCAGGAAGTCGGTGGGGACCCGGGCGCCGGGCGGGATCGGGTTGAACGGCTCGTGCAGGGCGTCCTTCCACTCCTGCTCGGCCTCGCGGTACCGCTCGTGCGCGGACTGCCGCTTGTTGCCCATCTGCTCGGCGATGGCCTCCCAGCTGGTGCCCTTCGCCCGCTCGAAGAGCACAGCGCGGGTCAGCACTTCCTGCGCCTGGTGCACCAGGCCGAGTGCGTCGCCGACCTCCTCGCCCGGCTCGGCGCAGTCGTCGCTCCCGGTCGGCACGCCGGCCTCGGCCCGGTCGGCGAGTTCACGCAGTTCGTACGAGAGAACGAGGCGGGCGAAAGCCTTCGGGCTGTACGCGTACCGCTCGGTCTCGGGATCGTGCTCAACATCCGCCATGTCGTCATGGCTATGCCTGACAAGCTGTGAATGTCAGGTAGAACCTGACACCTTCGGGGAGAGCCTCCCGAGTCCTGTCTGTCGCCAAACGGTGGCGAGCTCAAGCGGTCAGCGCATCACCGCTGTTCAGGAGGTCAGCGTAGACCTCTGCCGGAGTCCGGTAGCCATGGGTCTTCCGCGGACGATGGTTGAGCTCTTGGGCGATGGCATCCAGGTCGGCTTGGCTGAAGGTGCGGAGGTCTGCGCCCTTCGGGAGGTACTGCCGAAGCAGCCGGTTCGTGTTCTCGTTTGTGCCGCGCTGCCACGGGCTCCGCGGCTCGCAGAGGTAGACCGGCATCCCGGTATCGGCGGTGATGGCCTGGTGCTCGGCCATCTCCCGGCCCCGGTCCCAGGTGAGCATCCGCCGCAGTTGGGGCGGGATACCGAAAGGAGACTCCTGGTGAGGTGCGGAGTGACCTGCTCAGCCTTGATGCCATCCGGCAGCGCAACGATGGCCGTGTAGCGGCTGGTGCGCTCGACGAGCGTGGCGACCGCCGAGGGCCGGGTGCCCATCACGAGATCGCCCCCCAATGGCCGGGAACCGTGCGGTCCTCGACCTCGGCGGGACGGGCGCTGATGGAGACCATGCCGCGGATGATGCCCCGCCCGGTGGGCCGACGGGCGATCTTCGGGCGGTGCATGGGCCTGGCTGACCGCAGCCGCTGAGTCAGGCTCCGATCGATCGCCTGGCGCCGACGCGGGTCGTAGAGCGAGAGGTAGATCGCTTCATGTGAGATCTGCGTGGAGGCGTCACCGGGGAACTGGCGTCGCAGCCATCCTGAGATCTGCTCGGGAGACCAGCACAGAGCCAACTTGGCCTCCACCAGCGCGCGCAGAGCGGGCCGTTGGGCGAGCTTGGCCTGCTTGGGCCGGCGCCCGCGCGCGTAAGCGGCCGTATCGGCGGACGCGGCACGGTAGCGGTCCCGGCCGCCGTTGCGGGCGATCTCACGGGAGACGGTCGAAGGCGATCTGCCCAGCCGGCTGGCCAACTGCCGGGCAGATTCCCCGGCAGCGATGCCGCAGGATATCTCTTCGCGCTCGCTGCCGGTCAGATGGTGCTCTGATCGCTGCTGCGGGGCGAGGCGGATGCCGCCGCTCTGGTACAGGAACTGGCGGACGTGGTGCATCGGCGCCCCGAGCGCCCGCCCGATCAAGCTGAACGACTGCCCCTCGCGCCGGCGTCTCCAAAGCTCGTCCTGCTGAGCTGGCGAAAACCCGTAATCACGCACCTGTGCCTCCACGACCACGTGATCATCTGTGGGTGGTGCGTTGATTGCTTGAGGGTGCCATCGTTTACCGACAGGCACCCCGAGCGTCCGATGAACCCGGACATTCCGGGGCTCCGGGGCGGCTCGAATCCAATCGGATCCGATGGTGATTGATGACAGGGGTTGACGACAGATAGGGACCATTCCTCCGAACGGAAGGGACCTCTCGGTGGCGAACCTCGTTTACAAGCGCGTGTCGACCGACCAGCAGTCGACCGCCCGCCAGGACCTCGTCCTTGCCGAGGCCGGGATCGAGGACCCGGTCGTCTTCGAGGAGGAGGGCGGCACCTCCAGCCGACTCCACCCGCTCCGGCGGCCGAAGTTCCGCGCGCTCCTCGACTACGCCCGGCCTGGCGATACCGTGCACCTTCCCAGATGTTCCGCCTCGTGCGCGGCAACCAGCACATCCTCGACGTGCTCGACGTCCTCCAATCGGGTCGCCTCGCCCTGCGCATCCACGACGGCGCGTTCTCCGCCATGGACCTCACCGCCCGTCACCCGCGCACCGGCGAGCTGCTGTCCACGGTGAAGTTCATGGTGCAGACCCTCACTGCCGCCGGCGAACTTCAGCGCGACCTCCAGCACGACCTCCAGCGCGAGCTGACCTACGACGGGCTGCGCGCCGCGGCGGCCAAGGGCAACAAGGGCGGGCGTCGCCCCGCCGTCCCGGCCGACAAGACCGACGCCGTTCGCACCGCGTACCTGGAAGGCCGATCCATCACCGCCCTCGCCCGCGACCACGGCGTCAGCCGCGGTGCTATCCGCGCTGCCGTCGCCGACCTGCTGCCCGAGTGCACGGCCGACCGTACGGCGTGGCCAGGGGTACACGCTGCGCGTCGGCGCCGTGCCCTTGGTCCACCCCGCACTCCTCGCCCGCTGCCAGCCCCTCGACGGCACCCAGGGCATCTTGGTCGTCCCGGCACAGCGCAAGGCCCGCGGCGAGTACGAGAACCGCGTCAACACCCTCAGCCAGTGATGACGTCCGGTACGTAGGACGCCTGGACTGTCGCGAAGGAGCCCCGCGTGTACGTCGACGTGACCGTCCTCGATCAGGAGTGTGTCCCCCTGGCCTGTCTGATGGCCGACCGCGGCATGGAGCACCTCATCACCCCTCCGGCAAGGTCCCCGCAGGAGAAAGCGGATGGCGATGGCCTCAGCGATTGAATGCGGTGAGGGTGCTCTTGCCCGACTCCTCGCCAGCGCAGACGAAGACGGCCTCTTTGGATACGACTGGTGCCGAATACCAGAAGCCATGGCCGAGCGTCGCCGTCCATAGCGTTTGGGCGGAGGCGGGGTCGACAGCGTGCAGGACAGCGGGACCTCCGTTACCGCTGCTGAAGTAGACGGCCTCGTCGGAGGGGACCGTCGTGGAGCGTACGGCGCGGTCGGTGCGGAGCTTCCACCGCTGTTTACCGGACCTGCCGTCGACCGCGTAGAGCGTGCTGCCGTAGCTGCTTCCGTCGGATACGGCGGCGTAGAGGGTTCCGCCGTGTTCGGACAGTGACTGGCTCAGCCCGTCGCTGCCCACGGGGAACATCGCCTGCGGTCTGCCGGTGGCCGCGTCCAAGAAGTGCAGCCCGTCTCTTGCATGGGAGTACACCGACCCCCCTGCGACGACCAGCGGCGGAACGGGTGAGTCGGCGGACACGCGGAACACCCAGCGTTGTCGGTGTGTCACGATGTCAACCGCATAGACGGAACCGCTGAGGTCCCGGAAGTACACGACGCCGTCGGAGACCACAGGTGTTCCGCCGACCGCTTCGTCGTTGTCGAGGAGGAACCTCCACCGCTCCTGCCCTGTCGTGGCGTCGAGCGCGGCCAGGTAGCGATCCTCACGGCCGCCGTCGCGCACGGTGAAGGTGCCCGCGTACACGGTTCCGTGGTCGACCGTGAGTTCGGCGAAGGACCAGTCCGGTACGGGCACGTTCCAGCGGATATGGCCTGTTGCGGCATCGATCGCGTACAAGCGCCCGTCGAGGCCAGTCCCCAAGTTGCCGCTCGACCGTACGTACACCGCACCGTCCGAAACCACGGGGGCAGAAAGATAGTTCGCATCGAGACTGGTGTTCCAGATCATCTGTCCAGTGGCGGCATTGACGGCGTACAGATGCGTACTGTCCTCGGATTCAGCCGCGTCGCCGGCGATGTACACGCGTTCGTCGGCGAAGGCCAACTCTGCATCCCCTGCTGAGAAGGGAAAGGACCAGAGCTGTCGGCCCGCTGCGGTCCGGGAACCGCCAGGGCTGCCCGACGAGGCTCATGACGTCCCCGTCCCACCCGGGGCAGTACTTCCGGGTAAGTCCCCGGACGAGAAAAAACGCACCCCGCCGTACGTCAGCAGCGCCAGGAGGGCGAGGACCAGAGCTCCGGCCAAGGCCAGGACCAGTCGGCCAGAGCGGGTGTTGTTCACCGTGATGGGACCCAGTGAGATCTGGCTGCGGGAAACCGTGCTCCCTGCGATCACAACGCTGCCGGTGTTCTGTGACCGGGAGTGACTCAGGTGAATCCGCAGCTGCTGACGCAAGTCGGGATCCGCCTCGATCTCCGCCTGCAGAGCTTCCGCCGCGGCCTGCCGAGCAGCAGGATCCGCCGGGGCGGCGACCAGCCCGGCAAGCGTCGCCCGGCCTCGCTCCGTGGACGACATACGACTGCGTACGAGATCGGCAACCAGCCCCCCGGCTCCCGCACCTACAGCTCCAGCCGCACTGCTCATGGCCGCGCCGACCACTCCGATCGCCAGGCGCGCAAGATCCGCTGCCTCCATCGTTCCCCCCATCCCGAAGCCGCCATGTGCACGCCATGCCGGCATGTCGGATCAACCTGTGCAGGACATACGACCTCCCTACCCGCAGCCCCCTACCGACGACAGTTGGATACGCGAGCCCACCAATGCCACGGCCGTCAACACCCTCGCGGCTGACACCCAGCGCTGAGCGGACACCGTCGAAGTAATGGCCCGAGCATCGCAGAAAGCTACATTTTCCCTGAGGGCAGAGCTGGGAGTCCTGGGCCGACATGCCGGGCAAGGTCGCCGACTTCCTCCGCGCCGCCGAGCTGGAGCCCGCCGAGCGCGCCGCGCCCGACCACGGCATCCCCGTACGACGCGGCCAGGGCTACACCCTGCGTGCCACCGCCGCGCCCGCGGTCCACCGTCGGCTCCTCGGCCTCTGCCAGCCCCTCGACGGCACCCAGGGCGCCCCGGCAGTCCCGGCGCAGCGCAAGGCCCGCCGCCAGTACGAGAACCGCGTCACCGCGCTCACGACGACCGGACCATGATCGTTCTCACCGGTAACCGCTGTGCCGATGTTCCCCGGGGCCGGCCCCGCTCGACGCGCGGCTCCGGGCCGCGGACGGGTCGGCGATGCCGGACTTGATCGCGGTCAACCCGTGCATCACGACCATGATGATCGGCGAGAAGTGTGCCGACATGATCAAGGAGGATTCCTGATCAATGAGTTGGTCAACCTCTCGATCAACCTGTTGATCAGCCTGTTGGTCAACTGGTCGTCGGCGCCGGCCGCTTGTACATCCGGGTCGCCGTGATCTCGCTGTGCACCGCTTCTCCGGCCTGGGTCTGCTGAGGCAGTCCGGGCCGGAGGTGTTCCTCCACGCTGATGTACTTCAGGCCGGCCCTGAGGTCGGCGTCGTTGCGCAGGCGGATGACCAGCGGGAACTCGGCGAGAGCGGTCGTGTCGAAGAGACCTGTGGTGTACAGCAGCTGCACGCCCAGCGCGTCGGACACGGCCCGCTGGAGCTCCAGCAGGTAGGTCGCGTTGGCGCGGCCGATGGGGTTGTCCAGGAACAGCGTGCCCGCGTGCCGGTGCTTGTCGCGTCCCCGGTCGTTGGAGCGCAGGGCGGCCATCGTGCAGTACAGGGCGATCGCGGCGGTGAGCAGCTGGCCACCCGAGAACACGTCACCCATCTGTCCGACGGGGACCCGCTCGGCGCGCAGCACGGCGTCCGGCTTGAGGATCTCGACGGCCACGCCCTTGGGCTGGAGGGCCGCCGCGACTCCCCGCAGCAGCAGGGACATGCCGTCGCGGCGCATGTCGGAGTTCTTCTTGACGGCCGCGCGCGTGGCGTCGTCGACGACCTCGCCGAGGCGTTCGGTGAGGGTCGCCTGGTCGGGTTCCTCGAAGCGGATGCGCAGGAACTCCTGCCCGGACCACTCCCCGAGCCCCTCGGGGAGCCGGGACAGCCGCTGGGCGGACCTGAGCGTCGTCAGCGCCGATTCCACGAGCCCGCGCAGCCGGTCCACGATCGAGTCCCGGTTGCGTTCCAGCTGGGCCAGTTCGTCGGTGAGGACACGCAGGCGGGGCGCGAAGGCGTCGGCCCACTTCTGGGCGTGCTCGGGCAGCGCGGAGGCGGGGAGCTCCCGGATCTGCTGCCGAGCGGGGGTGCGGACCTGTTCGTAGCGCGTGGAGTTGGCGTGCCGGACGAGGATGTCGCTCGCCTCGCGCACGGCCGCCTCGGCGGCGGACAGGTCGGCGGCGCAGCCGCGCAGCGACCGGCGGACCTCGGCGGCCGCGTGCCGGGCCTCCTCCGGGCCGCCGGGGTACGGCTCCGGCTGCTCCTGCTCCTCCTCCACGGTGTGCTCGCGCAGCAGGTCGCGGAGCATCGCGGCGATCTCGTCGAAGCCGCCGGCCGCGTCCTCGGCGGCGCGGTGGGCATCCAGCAGCTCGGCGTGCGCCTCGCGGGCCTCGGTCAGCGCGCCGGTACGGGCGGCGAGTTCGCCGGTGGCGGTGCGCAGCAGGGCCTGGGCGTGCTCGGCGTCGCGTGGGACGAGTTCCTCGGGCAGCTCGGTGTGCGCCTCCCCGTCCGCGGGTGCGTGCCGCTCGGCTTCGCCGCGCAGCCGTCCCAGCTGCTCGCTCGCGGTCGACATGCGGGTCTCCAGGAGCTGCACCAGCTCCTCCGCGCGCGCGGAGGCGGCCTGCCGGGAGGGGCCGTCCGAGCCGTCGGGCGACTGGAGCAGCTGCTCGGCGCGGGTGCGGACCTTGTTGCTGAGCCGGTCCAGTTCGGCGTGCGCGGCGCTCTCGTCGCTCTCCGCGCGGGCCTGTTCGGCGCGCAGGTCGGCGCCGACGCCGACCTTCTCGTACACCTGGGAGGCGGCCCGGTAGGCCTCACGGAGGGCCGGCAGGGACGCCTTCGGCGCGTCCGCGTCGTTCTCCGGTACGTCGTCGGGCGCGCCCGCGATCTCGGAGCGTTCGGCGCGCAGCGCACGCGCGGTGCGGCGGGCGTCGTCGGCGGCGCGCTGGGCGGCACGGCGGTCCTCGTCCACTGCGCGGGCGCGGTCCAGGCAGGTCTGGGCGCGGGCCTCCGACTCGGCGGCCTCGTCGGCGAGTTCGCGGAGCCTGACCTGCCAGCCGGCGCGCTCGCGCAGCCGGTAGGCGAGCCCTGCGAGAACGTCGGCGGCGCGGCGGGCCTTCTGCGCCGCCTCCTGGCGCTCGTCGCGGACCTGGGTGGCCTCGGCGGCGGCCTCGTCGGCCTCCGCGCGCGCGGTGCGCGTCTCGGCCAGTTCGGCCTCGGCCTCCTCGGCGAAGGCGCGGGCCTCCTGCGCGGTCTCGGCGAGTTCGGTGAGGCGTCCGGCCGGGCAGCCGGTGCGCCAGGAGGAGAGCCGGGCGGCCAGTTCGCGGTCCTTGCCGAGCCGGGCGGCGCGTGTGCGGATCTCCTCGTCGCGCTCGCCGGCGCGGGCGCGCAGTGCCTGCCGCTCCTCGTCGGCGGCGTGCTCGTCGTGCATGGCCGGGTTCGGCGGTACGAGGAAGACGTCACCGGGGCCGGCGTCGGGGCCCGGGGTGGGGGCGAGCAGGGCGGCGGCCGTGCCGACGGCCACGGTCGAGCGCGGCAGCAGGGCGGCGTCGCTGAGCGCGTCGCGGGCACGCGCGTGCGTGTCCGGGTCGGTGATGATGACGCCGTCGACCAGTTCGGGGCGGGCGGCGAGCACGCGCGCGTGGTCGACGGGGTCGACGGCCTGGGCGAGGTAGCGCCAGCCGGGCAGCGCGGGAATGCCGTGCTCGCCGAGGAACTCCACGGTGGCCAGCACGTCCGGTCCGGGCGGCAGCAGCCCGCCGTCGCCGAGGGCACCGAGGATGCGGGCGTCGTCGGCGGCGGCGGTGCGCAGTTCGAAGAGGTGCCGTTCGGCGGAGGTGACGGCGTCGTCGAGCAGCGCGCGCAGTTCGTCGGCGAAGCGGTCCAGCTCCTCCGGGGTGAGAGGGCCCTCGTCGGCGGGCCGCGGGGTGCCGTCGGCACCCGGGCCGAACACCTGGGCGCCTGCCGCACTGCCGGTCCCGTGTACCCCACCGCCGGTCCCGTGTACCCCACCGCCGGTCCCGTGAGCCCCACCGCCGGTCCCGTGAGCCCCACCGCCGGTCCCGTGTGCCCCACCGCCGGTCCCGTGTGCCCCACCGCCGGTTCCGTGTGCCCCACCGCCGAGGTCGGGTTCCCCGCCGCCGGCCATGCGTGCCCCACCATCGGGGCCGCGTGTCCCGGCGTCGGTTCCGCCGGTCGCCGGGCCGTGCGGTGTCCCGTCGGCGGCGGCCATGTCGTCGGCTCCCGTCCGGGGGCCCGGTACTCCGGGCCGTCCGGCGGTGGCGCCTGGCAGGCTCAGCAGTTCCGCGAGCCGTTCCTCGGCGGCCAGGGCCTCGGCGAGACGGCGCTCGGCCTCGTGGGCCCGTTCGGACGCGGTCGCGGCGTCGGCGGCGCGGGCCGCGGTCAGTTCGGCGCGTGACTCGGCGGAGGCCGCCTCGCGCGCGTGCTCGCTCACCTTGCGGGCGGCCTCGCGGGCCGTGTCCCAGGCGGCCACGGCGGTCTTCTCGGCGTCGCTCGCGGCCAGCGCGGCGCGCGCGGGGTCCGCGTCCGGGGCGCTGTCGTCGAGCCAGCCCGCGCGTACGGCCTCGGCCGTCTCCTGCTCGACCTCGGTCAGGCGCTGGCGCAGATGCCCGGCCTCGCTGCGGGCGCGCTGCGCCTCGGTGGCGGCGGTCGTGGAGTCGCGGTGGGCGCTGTCGCTGACCTCCTGGAGGGCGGCGGAGCGCTCCTCCCCCTCGTTGGCGAGGGCCTCGGCGCTCTCGGCGGCCGCGTGCAGGGCCCGTACCAGGTCCACGGCGGCCTTGGCGCGGGCGGCGAGCGCGGGCGCGGCGTCCCGCTCGGCCTCCTGGATCGCGGTGGACACGCGGGCGACGCGGTCGGCGGCGGCGCGGTGGCGCAGCACGGCCTCGGCGGCCTGCCAGGCGGAGTGCAGGGTGCGCGCGTCGGCCAGTTCGCGTTTCTGCGCGGCGGCGGTCTTCTCGGCGGCGGCGAGTGCCAGGGAGGCGTGCCGGTAGGCGAGTTCGGCGGCGACCAGGGAGCTGCGCTCGCGGGCGCCCTCGGAGTGCGTGACGGCGTAGGCGGCGGCCGTGACGCGCTGGGCGAGGTCGGCGGCCCGCACCCGCTCCCGCACGGCCCGCGCGGACAGCCGCCGGGCGAGCGTGCGGGTACGGCGCTCGGCGCCGGCGTGGATGTCACGCGCGCGTGAGCGGGTGTCGGCGGCCTCGACGATCCGTCCGAGGAGGTCGGCGGAGCCCGCCGTGAAGTCGCGTTCGGCGATCAGTTCGGCGCGCCGGCCCAGCTTGTTGCCGAATCCGCCGACGAGGTCGGCGAGGCCGTCGGTGTCACGGGTGTCGGTGACGGCGCGCAGCAGCAGGTCGGTGAAGTCGGAGTCCTTCTTGACCGCGAAGAGACCGGCCGCCTCGCCCTCGTCGGCGTTCATCTCGCGCTGGTAGCGGAAGAGTTCGGGGTCGAGGCCGAGGTCGCCGAGGTGCTCGATCCAGCGGTCGTGGATCTCCTCCCAGTGCACCTCCAGGTGCGGGTAGGCCTTGCCGGCCTCGGTGAGGGCGTCGCGGAAGCCCTTCATGGTGCGGCGGCGGCCCTGGGCTCCGGAGGCGCCCTCGACGGGCGGCCGTACGGCGGTGGACTCGGCGACGGGCAGGTTGTCCAGGCTCAGGCCGGGGCCGGGCCGGAAGGAGTACCAGGCCTCGGCGAACTTGCGCGGGTCGTTGGAGACCTGGCGCCCGCGCCATTCGCTGGCCTTGCCGACGACCACGCACTCGCCGGTCTGCACGTGCTGCCACTCCAGCGCGACGTGCCCGCAGTCGTCGGCGAGCAGGAACTTGCGCAGCACGCCGGAGCTGGCGCCGCCGAGGGTGTTGCGGTGGCCGGGCAGCATCACCGAGAAGATCAACTTGAGAAGGACGGACTTGCCGCCGCCGTTCTCCAGGAACAGCACGCCCGCGGGCGCGGGGCGGCGCGGCGGGCCGACCGGCTCCTCCTCGAAGAACTCCGCCTGCGTGGGCGCCGGGTCGGGCACGGGCTGGCCCACGCCCCGCAGGTCAAGCACGGTGTCGGCATAGCGCGCACCGGCGGGCCCGATGGAGTAGAGGCGGACCCGGGACAGCTCGTACATGGCGGACTCTCGCGTTAAGTCTTCGGAAGGGTGCGGTGGTTCAGGGGCTCGGCTTCGGACGCCGGGGAGGCTTCAGGAGTGGAACGGCAGCCCGGCGTCGGCCACCAGGTCCAGGTCTTCGGTCTCCTCGGCGGGCAGCAGGCTCGCCGTGCCGTCGGTGACCGGGACGACGCCCAGTTCCAGCAGTTCGGCCATGGCGGCGGCGCCGGCCATGTCGCGCACCTGGAGCTGGTAACGGGCCGTGGTGCGGTAGGTGCCGCCGCTGTCGTCGCCGGTGCGCTGGAGGAAGCCCGAGTCGGTCAGGAAGGCCACGGCCTTCGCCACGATGCCCGTGGTCGAGGCGGCCGGCCGGCGGGCGTCCTTCGTGGCGCCGGTGGCGCTGCGTCTCGCCCAGATCCGCCACGCGGCCTCCAGGCCGGGGGCGTCGGTCGCCGGGTCGGTGTTCTCGCCCAGCTCCTCCGCGCGCTCCTCCAGACGGCGGCAGGCCTGCCGTACGAAGGCGTCGACGCCGTTGACGGTGACCCGGCCGATGTAGGAGTCGTCGGCCAGGTCCTCGGGGCGCGGGAACGCCAGCGCGGCGACGGCGAGATGTGCGAGACCGTGCAGGAAGCGGTCGCCGGAGTCGGCGGCGGTGCGACGCGCGTAGTCGCCCATGCGAACGGCGAACACCGAGTCCTCGGCGGCCGTCACGGCCATCCCCGCGCGCGGGGACACCTCCAGCACGACGAGCCCGAGGCCGGCCGCGACGGCGTCGGCGAGCCGGGCGAACGCCGGGTCGTCGCGGTGGCGGCGCAGCAGTTCCGTGTACTCCTGGTCGCGCGCGGGCTGCAGTTTGGGCTGCAGCCCGAAGGCGACGAGCCGCGCCGCGTCGGCGGCGTCGGCGGGGGTGACGGCGGTGGTCGCCTGCGGGGCCGGGGCCTCCGCGTCACTCCACTCGACGTGCTCGGTCACGACGGCAACTCCTTGAACGCGAAACGTGGGTGGCTCCCGACTCGCTCGGGGGCGTGGGGCGGCATGGGTCCGCGGCTCCGTCGCGGGGCGCGCCCGGCCATGGCGGACCCGCGCCCGCCCGCCGGCACAGCCATCACGCGGCCTCCGTCCTGTCCGCGGCCATCCCCGCCGCGTCCAGCAGCGCGGTCCCCACGATCAGGTCGGCGCCGCCGAACTCGGGATCGTCCAGCTCGGTCCCGTCGTCCACGGCGAACAGCAGCTTCTCCTCGCCCTGGCGGTAGGCCGTGCCCACGGCGGGGCTGGCCGCGTGCACCGCCAACAGGGCGACCAGGTAGGCCAGATCGGGATCCCTGGTGCGCCGTGCCTGCGCCAGCAGTCCCGACAGTCTGCGCGGCGCGTCGGCCGGCAGGTCCAGCAGTTCCGTGGCGACGGCCAGCTGCTCCTCGCTGAACCGGCTGTCGTCCGGCGTGGCGATCAGATCGGGCTCGGGCATCTCCGCGCCCAGGTGCTCCCGCTCGACCGGCGGGGTCAGCAGGATGTCGACGAGGTCGCCGACCCGTACGGACACCGGGGTGCGCAGACCCGTGCCGCGGGCGAAGAACGCGTCCGTGACCCGGATCGCCTGCTCCAGGGGCAGTGCGAGCACCGGCGCGACCAGGTGGCCGTACAGGTCGATCCCGGAGGTGGCCGTGGGCGTGGCGAAGGCCTGCCGGTCCTGTTCGGCGCGGAAGAGCGGGCCGGCCTCCAGCAGGCGGGACTGGAGCTGGGTGTGCCGCCGGATGCAGTCCTTGACGATGTCCACCAGCTCGGCGGCGCGGCGCTTGTGCTCGGGGTCCTCGGTCTCGTCGCGGGCCTTGCGGATGTTGGTGAGGATCGCGTTCTCGTGGCGGTACCGGTCCGCCACGTGGTCCAGGGCCTCGGCGATCATGTCGGGCACGGCGCTGAGCCAGTCGACCGCGCGGACGTTGCGCCGGGTGGCCTCCAGGGCGCGGCGCAGGGTCTCGGAGTACTGCACGGTGCGGTAGCGGGCCTGCTCGGCGGCGAGCTGGGCGTCGGCGAGCCGGCCGCGGTTGATCAGCACCTCGAGCTTGACCTCGGCGGCGATCTGGGCACTGGTGACGTCGGTGTCCAGGGCGCCGACCAGGACGTTGACCGCCTCGTCGGTGGTGCGCAGGTACACGGTGCCGCCGGGGCCGGGGACCTCCTCGATCAGCTTGAAGTCGTAGTCACGGCGGACATAGGTGCCGTCCGGCGCGAACGTGCCGTACACCGCGCGGAAGCCGCGGTCCACGCTGCCGACGTTGATCAGGTTCTCCAGGACCCAGCGGGCCACCCGCTCGTGCTCACCGGTGGGCCGGTGCGGGGCCTGAGCGGCGATGCGCGGGACCAGCCGGGCGATTATCTGCTCGTGGTCGGCGCCCGTGTCGAAGTCCATGTTCAGCGTGACCAGGTCGATGGCGGACAGGGCCACCTCGGCCATGCCGTACACCGAGTACTCGCCGGCCAGGTTGGCCTTGCGCGCGTCCAGATCGTGCAGCGGCGCGGTGCAGGCGAGCGCGCGCAGCCGCCGCGCCAGCCCCTCGTCGGCGGCCGGGCCCGGTGCCGGGCGCGGCCCCGCGCTGAGCTGGGGCGGAACGCTGTCCGTCGATGCAGGCGAAGTCACGGTGCACAGAGTAGGTCCTCGGTCTGACATCGACCCAAACGACGCAGAAGCGGCGGGCGTCACAGTGACGCGCGACACCTGCGGAAACCGGCGCCCGGACGCCCTCCGGCAGCGACCGGCTCCGGGACCCGTCCGGCACCGCCCGGCTCCCGGACGCCGTCCCGCACCAACCAGCTCCCGCACGCCGTCCCGCACCGCCCGATTCCCGGACGCCGTCCCGCACCAACCGGCGCCCGCACGCCCGCCGTCAGCCCGCCCCGTCCGTCAGCCCGCCCCGTTACCCTCCCCGTTCCCTTCCTCGCCGACCCGTCGCCGGTAGACCTCCACGACCCTCAGCAGCGAATCGGCGAGGTAGGTCTCCAGCAGCCGTTCGGCCTCGCGCCGGTCCCCGGCCTGGAGTGCCTGCAGGATCTGGCGGTTGCGCAGGAGGTAGGGCTCGTGCAGCCGGCGCGGGTCGTCCACGACGTGGAAGGCGAGCCGCAGTTCGGCGAAGACACTGCGCATCAGTTCGTCGGTGCGCTCGCTGCCGGCGAGCGCTACCAGTTCCCGGTGGAAGTGGATGTTGGCCGTACCCAACGATTTCCAGTCATTCTCGTGCGCGGCCAACTGCCCCTCGGTGACGGCGGCGGCCAGCCGGTCGAGGGCGTACGGGGGCTCGCCGAGCGCCCGGACGACGGCGCACTCCACCAGGGAGCGGGTGCGGTAGATGTCCTCGACGTCGTCCACGGTCAGCACCCGGACGAAGACACCGCGATTGAGTTCGTGCACGAGCAGTCGCTCATGGGTGAGCAGCCGGAACGCCTCGCGCAGGGTGTTGCGGGACACCCCGAGCGCCCCGCCGATGCTGTCCTCCGACAGGCGTGTGCCTGGCGGGAAATACCCCTCGGCGATCCGGCTCCTGAGGATGTCGGAGACGCGTTCGGCGGTGCTGGTGCGCCCCAGAAGGGCGCGGTCGTCGGCCAGTCCCGTCAGCTGCTCTGCCATGCCCGGAATTCAATCGCAGACCCAGGAACGAAACAACATGGGTATTGAAGGATCGTTGAACGATCCTCTACGGTGCTCCGCACGGCCCGCACCACATGCGACCACCGCACTGCCGGCCCCACCGCTCGCCCCAACTCACCGCTGCTCACCCCAGCTCGCCCGCACTGCTCAGTTCCCGCACCCTCCGTCTCCTCTCTGCGAGGTGCCCATGAGCACGACCCCTCCGCCCCGGTCCACGAGGTCAGGCGTACGGCCGCCGCGCGATGAACGCCCGGCCGACGACGGCGCGTTCGGCTGGCTGCACACCCTCGGTCCGCGCGGCCGACGCGCGTTCGCCGGCGCTTTCGGCGGATATGCCCTGGATTCCTACGACTACTTCACGCTGCCGCTGAGCATGGTGGCCATCGCGTCCGCCTTCGGTCTGAACAGCGGCCAGACCGGCCTGATCACCACCGTCACGCTGGTGGTCTCCGCGATCGGCGGCGCCGTGGCGGGCGTGGTCGCGGACCGGGTGGGCCGGGTCCGGGCGCTGATGATCACGGTGATCACGTACGCGGTGTTCACCGTGGCCTGCGGTTTCGCGCCCGACTACGAGACGCTGCTGGTCTTCCGCGCCCTCCAGGGGCTCGGCTTCGGCGGCGAGTGGGCGGTCGGGGCGGTCCTGGTCGCCGAGTACGCGAGCGCGCGGCACCGGGGCCGTACGCTCGGCGCGGTCCAGAGCTCCTGGGCGGTCGGCTGGGCGCTGGCCGCGGTCGTCTACACGCTGGTCTTCTCCGTCGCCGGCGACGATCTGGCCTGGCGCGTCATGTTCTGGACCGGGGCGCTGCCCGCGCTCCTCGTGGTGTGGCTGCGCCGCCGGGTGCACGACGCGCCCGAGGCGACGGCGGCCCGTGAACAGAGCCCGGCGCGCGGCTCGTTCGCGGCGATCTTCCGCCCCGGCGGGGACGGCGAGCCCGGCCTGCTGCGCACGACGGTCTTCGCGGGCCTGCTGTCCACGGGGGTGCAGGGCGGCTACTACACGCTGGCGACCTGGGTGCCGACGTACCTGAAGTCCGAGCGGGGCCTGTCCGTCGTCGGAACCGGCGGCTATCTGACCTTCCTGATCTCCGGGGCCTTCCTCGGCTATCTGACCGGCGGCCACCTCACCGACCGGCTCGGCCGGCGCCGCAACATCTGGCTGTTCGCGCTGCTGTCGGCAATCTGCGTCCTGGCCTACGCCAACATCCCGCACGGCGCCGACACCCTGCTGCTGGTGCTGGGGTTCCCGCTCGGCTTCTGCATGTCGGCCATCTTCAGCGGCTTCGGCTCCTACCTGAGCGAGCTGTACCCGACGGCGCTGCGCGGCACCGGGCAGGGCTTCACGTACAACACCGGCCGCGCGGTGGGCGCGGTCTTCCCGACCCTGGTGGGCTTCCTGGCCGACAGCTGGGGCGTGGGCGGTGCGCTGGTCTTCGGCGCGATCGGCTACGGCCTCGCGGCGCTGGCGCTGCTCGGGCTCCCCGAGACGCGCGGAAAGGAACTGGCATGACGCGGCCGAACCGTACCGACGACCGCCCCGTCGCCCTCGTCGAGGAGCACGCGCACGCGTGGAGCCCGAAAATCGCCCGGCTCCGCTTCCGGGAGGGCCTGACGGGCCCCACGGCCGGGGTCGCGGCCGGCCACACCCAGGCCAACCTGATCTCGGTCCCGGCCGACTGGGCGTACGACATGCTGCTGTTCTGCCAGCGCAACCCCAAGCCCTGCCCGGTTCTCGACGTCACGGACGCGGGTTCCACCACGACCCCCCTCGCGCCCGGCGCGGACCTGCGCACCGACCTGCCGCGCTACCGGGTGTGGCAGGACGGCGAGTTGGTGGACGAACCGACGGACGTGCGGGCGTACTGGCGGGACGACCTGGTGTCGTTCCTGCTCGGATGCAGCTTCACCTTCGAGTGGGCCCTCGCCGCGGCGGGCGTCCCGATCCGGCATGTCGAGCAGGGCCGCAACGTGCCGATGTACGTGACCGGACGGCAGTGCCGTCCGGCGGGCCGGCTGCGCGGGCCGATGGTGGTGTCCATGCGCCCGGTGCCGCCGCAGCACATCCGCGCGGCGATCCGGGAGAGCAGCCTGCTCCCCGCCGTCCACGGCGGCCCCGTGCACTGCGGCGACCCGGCGTCCCTCGGCATCGAGGACCTCGGCCGGCCCGACTTCGGCGATCCGGTGGACGCCGGTCCCGACGACATCCCGGTGTTCTGGGCCTGCGGGGTCACCCCGCAGGCGGCGGTCATGGCCTCCCGGCCGCCGTTCGCCATCACCCACGCACCGGGCGGCATGTTCCTGACCGACGCCCGCGACGAGCAGTACCGCGTGGCCGGCGTCGACTGAACCCGGCCGGCGGCACCCGCGGCATACGCACCCCCAGTACCCACGGCATACGTACCGGCAGCACCCACGGCACCCGTACCGGCAGCACCCACCACACACGTACCGGAGACACGCACACCCATGACCACGATCGATCTGAACGCCGACCTCGGCGAGGGCTTCGGCCGCTGGCGGCTCACCGACGACGAGCAGTTGCTGTCCGTCGTCACCAGCGCCAACGTGGCCTGCGGGTTCCACGCCGGGGACGCGGCCACCATGCGCCGGGTGTGCGAGCTGGCCGCCGAGCGCGGGGTGACGATCGGCGCGCAGGTCTCGTACCGGGACCTGGCCGGGTTCGGGCGGCGCCCGATGGACGTGCCGCCCGCCGAACTGGCGGCGGAAGTGGCCTACCAGATCGGCGCGTTGGAGGTGTTCGCACGGGCGGCGGGCGCGCGCGTGGCGTACGTCAAGCCGCACGGCGCGCTCTACAACCGGGTCGTGCACGACGAGGAGCAGGCCCGCGCGGTGGTCGACGGCGTGCTCCTGGCCGACGGCTCCCTGCCGGTGCTGGGCCTGCCCGGCTCGCGCCTGCTGGAGCTGGCCGGGAAGGCGGGGCTGCGGGGCGTCACGGAGGCCTTCGCGGACCGTGCCTACACCGACGACGGCACGCTGGTGCCGCGCGACCGGGACGGCGCCGTGGTGAGCGACCCGGACGCCGTCGTGGACCGCTCGCTGAGCCTCGCGCGCTCCGGCGAGGTCACCGCGCACTCCGGCGCGCGGATCCCCGTGCGGGCGCGCTCGCTGTGCCTGCACGGCGACACGCCCGGCGCGGTGGAACTGGCCCGCCGGGTGCGCGAGCGGCTGATCACGTCGGGTGTGCGGGTGGAGGCCTTCGCATGACGGACCTGCCCACCGACCCCGGCAGAACCCTGCCCATCGGCCTCCCGACAGCCACGCCCGTCGGCCCCACCACGCCAACACCCGTTGACCTCACCACGGCAACACCCGTTGACCTCACCACGGCAACGCCCGTCGGCCTCACCGCAGCCACGTCCGTCGACCTCACGACAACCACCCCCGTCAACCGTATGCGCACCCTTCCCGTCGGCGAGGACGCCCTGCTCGTGGAGGTCACCTCGGGCGAGCAGGCACAGGCGCTGCACGCGGAGCTGCTGCGCCGCCGCGCGGAGGGCTCGCTGACCGTCCAGGAGATCGTCCCGGCGGCGCGTACGGTCCTGCTCGACGGCCTGGACGACCCGGTCCGCCTGGCTGCCGAACTGACCTCCGCCGAGGTGCCGCCCGCTCCCCCACGCGCGCGTGAGCTGATCGAGCTGCCCGTGCGCTACGACGGCCCCGACCTCGCCGACGTCGCGGCCCACTGGCGGGTGGCCGAGCACGACGTGGCCCGCATCCACGCGGGCACCGAGTTCACCGTGGCCTTCTGCGGCTTCGCGCCCGGCTTCGGCTACCTCACCGGACTGCCCGCCCGCTACGACGTCCCGCGCCGGGCCACCCCGCGCACAGCCGTACCGGCCGGTGCCGTGGCCCTCGCGGGCCCGTACACCGGCGTGTACCCGCGCTCCTCGCCGGGCGGCTGGCAGCTGATCGGCACGACGGACGTGCCGTTGTGGGACCACGCGCGCGTACCGGCCGCCCTGCTGTCGCCGGGCACGCGCGTGCGGTTCGTCCCGGTGGAGGGCACATGAGCGACCGTGCGCTCCTCGTCGTACGGGCCGGGGCGCTGACCACCGTGCAGGACCGGGGGCGGCCCGGGTACGCGCACCTCGGCGTGCCCCGCTCCGGGGCGCTCGACCCGGGCGCGGCGGCGCTCGTCAACCGGCTGGTCGGCAACGCGCCGGACGCGGCCGTCCTGGAGACCACCCTCAACGGCTGTGCGGTGCGCCCCCGTTCGACCGTGACCGTCGCGGTGGGCGGCGCGCCCTGTGCCGTCACGGTGGGCGGCCGTCCGGCGGCGTGGGGCGGCCCGGTCGTCGTACCCGCCGGTGAAGTGCTGGAGGTGGGGGCGGCCGTCGCGGGCGTCCGCGCCTATGTGGCCGTCGCGGGTGGCATCGCCGTGGAGCCGGTGCTCGGCAGCCGTGCCACGGATCTGCTGTCCGGGCTCGGACCGGCGCCGCTCGCCGACGGCACGGTGCTGCCGCTCGGCGCCCCGGCCGGGCCGCCCGCGCGCGTGGACGTCGTCCCGCAGCCGCGCCCGCCGGCCGAACTCGTGCTCCGGGTGACACCGGGGCCGCGCGTGGACTGGTTCACGGCACGGGCGGTCCGGGACCTGACCACGCGCGGGTACCGGGTGTCGGCGGCGAGCAACCGCATCGGTCTGCGCACGGAGGGACCCGCGCTGGAGCGGGCCCGGACCGGTGAACTGCCCAGCGAGGGCATGGTGCTCGGCGCGGTCCAGGTCCCGCCGGACGGCCGCCCGGTCGTCTTCCTGGCCGACCATCCGACCACCGGGGGCTACCCGGTGATCGCCGTGGCCTGTGCCGCCGACCTCCCGGCGGCGGCGCAGGCGGTCCCGGGCACGCCCGTCAGGTTCGTCTCCGTGCGGCGCCGCTGAGCCTCGGCGCCGGTCTCGGGACGGTCCGGCAGCTCCGCCACCGTGAGGGCGGACAGGGCCGCCGACACCGCGTCGGAGGCGTGCAGGTCGAGGCGGGAGCCGGTGCCCCGCGCGCGGTGGCGCAGTTCGTCGCCGGCCAGCCGCAGCAGTTGGGGCAGCAGGTCGGTGCAGCGCCGTACCACCCAGCCGGTGCCCGCGGTGGCCAGCCACAGCAGGCTGGCCGAGCGGGTCGGCGCGGGGAACTCCGGTTCGGGCGAGGGCGGCGCCCCGGTGGCCAGGCCAGCCTCCGCGAGCAGGGCGTGGAAGCGGACGGCGAGCTGCCGGTGGCCGCGCTCACCCGGGTGCAGCCGGTCCGCGCTCCACAGGGCGCGGTCGGTGAGCCAGACGCCCTCGGACGCGTGCAGGTGGATCGCGCCGTACCGGTCGGACAGCGCGTGGACGACCGTGTTGACCGCCCGCTGCCTGCGCGCCAGCGGGCGGGCGAGGGCCGCCGGGAGGCGCAGCATCGCGCCGGGGTCGGGCAGGCAGGCGGTGAGCAGGGTGGTGCCCTGGGCGGTGAGGGCCGAGTACACGCGGTCGAGGCGGGTGGCCACGGCGTGGATGTCGTAGGTGTTGCGCAGGGTGTCGTTGACTCCGATGACCACGGAGGCGAGGTCCGGGCGCAGGGCGAGGGCGGCCGGGGTCTGGCGCTCCAGCACGTCCACCGTCTGGGCACCGCTCACCGCGAGGTTGGTGAACTCGGTGTGCCCGGTGCCGGCCGTGAGGCCGCCGGCCAGCAGGGCGGCCCAGCCCCGCCAGCCGTCACCGACCGGGTCGCCCACGCCCTCGGTGAGCGAGTCACCGAGGGCCACGAAGCGCACGCGTCTCATGCCACGCCCTCCCGGACCGCGCGGCGGGCCGTGGTGTCGTCGCGCCGGAGCACCTCGGCGTCGTGCGCGGCCAGGAACGCCTCCACGGCCGCTCCCCATCCGAAGCACTCCGCACGCGCGCGTGCCGCCTCCCGCCGCTCGGACTCGGGACGGGCCAGGAGTTGTTCGACGGCGTCGGCGAACGCGTCGCCGTGGTCGGCCGCCGTCGCTCCGGCGGTGCCGATCACCTCGGGGAGCGCGGAGGACGCGCTCGCCACCACGGGCGTCCCTGAGGCCATGGCCTCCAGTGCGGCCAGACCGAAGGTCTCGGCGGGCCCGGGGGCCAGGCACACGTCCGCCGAGGCCTGGAGCGCGCCGAGGGCCCTGCGGTCGGAGAGGTGGCCCAGGAAGGTCACCGGCAGGCCGCGTTCCCGTGCGCGCTGTTCCAGCCGGGGGCGCAGCGGTCCGTCGCCGGCCACCACCAGGACCGCCTGCCGTCCGCGCCGCAGCAGCGCCTCCAGGCCGTCCAGGGCGGTGCCGGGCCGCTTCTCGACGGACAGCCGGGAGCACATCACGAGCAGTGTCTCGTCCCCGCGCGCGTGCGTGGTGCGCACGCCGGGGTCGCGCAGGTCCGGGTGGCGTTCCGTCAGGTCGACGCCCAGGGGGGCGCGTACGACGTTGCGCGCGCCGATGCGGACGAACTCGCGCTCGGCGAACTCCGTGGTGCACACGATCCGCGAGTAGACGTGCGCGGTGCGGGTGTTGAGGGCGTCGGCGGTGCGCCGGGAGAGGTTCTCGGGCAGGCCCCAGGTGCGCAGGACGCCGTCGGCGGTCTCGTGGGAGACCATCACGGCGGGCACCCGGGCGCGCCGGGCCCATCGGCCGGTCCACCGCAGCGTCGTGCGGTCGGAGACCTCGAGGCGGTCCGGGGCCAGTTCCTCCAGGAGGTCGGCGACACGCCGCTTGTCGGTCAGGACGCGGTAGCCGCCGGTGCCGGGCAGCAGCGGGCCGGGCAGGGTGATGACCCGGCCCTGCTCGGTGTCGCTGTCGGTGTGCCGCTCGCCGGGCACGATCAGCACCGGGTCGTGCCCGGCCGCCAGGAAGCCCCGGCCCAGTTCGCGCAGGGCGGTGCGCAGGCCGCCGGAGGACGGGGCGACGAAGTTGGCGAGCCGGACGATGCGCAGCGGTCGGCCGGTCATACCGCCACCGCCGTCTTCCGCGTCACGAGCACGTCCTCGTAGTGGGCGATGAGCTGGTCGCCGACGGCGGCCCAGGTGCGCCCCTCGACGGTGGCGCGTCCGGCGGCGCCGTACGCGATGCGGCGGGCCGGGTCGGTGACCAGGGTGCGTACGGCCTCCTCCACCGCGGCCGCGTCGCGCGGCGGGACGAGCAGTCCGGTGCGGCCGTGGTCGACCAGGTCGAGCGGGCCGCCGGCGGCGGGCGCGACGACCGGCACACCGCTGGCCATGGCCTCCTGGACGGTCTGGCAGAACGTCTCGAAGGGGCCGGTGTGCACGAACAGGTCCAGCGAGGCGAAGATCCGGGCGAGTTCGTCCCCGGTGCGCCGGCCCAGGAAGACCGCGCCGGGCAGGGCCTCGGTGAGGTGGGCGTGGCTGGGTCCGTCGCCGACGATCACGACCCGCACGCCGGGCAGCCCGCAGGCTCCGGCGAGGAGTTCGACCTGCTTCTCGGGCGCGAGCCGGCCGACGTAGCCGACGATCACCTCGCCGTTCGGGGCGAGCTCACGGCGCAGCGCCTCGTCGCGCAGATCTGGCCGGAAACGGGCGGTGTCCACGCCGCGCGGCCACAGCCGCACCCGGGGCACGCCGTGTTCCTCCAGGTCGCGCTGGGCGGCGCTGGACGGGGCGAGGGTGCGGTCGGCGGCGGAGTGCACGGAGCGGATCCGGCGCCAGGCGGCCGTCTCGCCGGCACCCACGTAGGTGCGGGCGTAACCGGCCAGGTCGGTCTGGTAGACGGCGACGGCGGGGATGCCGAGCCGGGCGGCGGCGGCCATGCCGCGGACGCCGAGGATGAAGGGGCTTGCCAGGTGGACCACGTCGGCGCGGTGCTCGGTGAGCGCGGCGGCGAGGCGTCGGCTGGGGAGGGCGACGCGCACCTGGGGGTAGCCGGGGAGGGGGAGGGAGGGGACACGGACGACAGGGCAGGGCTCCGCCAGCGCGTCGGGCCTGGTGCCGGGCGCGGTGCTGGGGGCGACGACGAGCGGGAGGTGACCGCGATCTACGAGGTGCCGGGCGGTCTGGAACGCGCAGTGAGCCACGCCGTTCACATCGGGGGGAAAGGATTCGGTCACGATGACGACACGCATACGGGTGTTGTCGCCGTACCGGACGTGGCCGCGTCAACGTCGATCTTTCCGGACGGGGAACGATCCGTGAGCGTTGTGCGGCCCACCCTCGCAGGTCAGGACGTGTCCCCCGTTGTCCACGTCCACCTGGTGCGCGGGTCACGCGCTGTTCATGAACCCGACCCCTCGGATGCGATACGGCTGCGCACCGCCGTCTGCACCTCGTCCTCCTCGGCCGGATCGGCGGCGAGGCGGCGCAGGCGCTCGACGACCCGGGCGTCACCGGTCTCGGCGTGCCGGGCGGCGATCTCGCGGGTGGTCTCCTCGCAGTCCCACAGGCATTCGACGGCGAAGCCGGTGGCGAAGGAGGGATCGGTGACGGCCAGGGCGCGGGCCGCGCGGCCGCGCAGATGGGACGAGGCCGTCTCCCGGTAGATGTGGCGCAGCACGGGGGCCGCGCACGCGATGCCGAGGCGTCCGGCGCCGTCGACGAGGGTCCACAGGGTCGGCGCGTCGGGTCCGTCGCCGCGTACGGCCTCGCGGAGCGCGCCGAGGACGAGGTCGCTGTCCTGCGCCCCGCCGCGGCAGGCGAGCATGCGTCCGGCGGCGGCGCCGAGCGCGTCGGGGCGTTGGGCCCAGCGGCGTGCGCGGTCGACGGCGGCGACGCTGCGCATCCGCTCGAAGGCGTCCACGGCGGCCTCCACGACAGGCGTGGAGCCGTCGGCGACCGCGGCCTCGACCAGGGCGAGGGCGTCGGGGTCGTTGCTGTCGGCGAGGTAGCGCAACGCCGTGCAGCGGGCGCCCTCGGTGCCGGTCCGGGCGGCCCGCAGGATCTCGGGCCGGTCCTCGGGTCCGGCCACGGCGGCCAGACAGCGGGCGGCCGGGACGTGGAGGACGGCACCGCGTTCGACGCCCTGCTGGGCCCACTCGAAGACGGCGCCCACGCTCCATCCGGGGCGCGGTCCGCTGGGCCGCATCTGGCGCTGCCAGCGGTCGAAACAGCCGGCCTCCTGGGCGGCACGCACGCGCGTGGCGATCGCCGCGCGCGGATCCTCGGCCCACAGCCGCCAGGGCCGCGGTTCGAAGGCGTCCCGTACGGCGACGGCCAGTTCGGCGTCGCCCTCCGGGTCGGCGGGGAAGCGGGCCAGGACGGGGGCGGCGAGGGCGCGCAGGCCCGCGTCGTCGTCCCTGAGGGCCAGTTCGTCCAGGGCCCAGGCCCAGTTGGAGCCGTGCGCGGCGTACCTGCGCAGCAGTTCGAGCGCGTCCCGCCTGCCGTAGGAGGCGAGGTGCCCGAGGACCGCGAGGGCGAGGCCGGTGCGGGACTCGTCGGTGTCGAGAGCGTCCTCCGGGTCGAAGAGGTGCGCCTCGACGGCGTCCAGCTCGCTGTTCAGGTCGAGGTGGAGCCGGGCGTAGTAGAGGGAGCGGTTCTCGACCTGCCAGTCGCGACGGGGGTCGTGGAACACGCAGTGGTCGAGGGCCGCGAGCGCTTCCGCGCGCGGGGCGGTGAGTGCGTGCAGCGTGCCGTCGCCGCGGCCTCGCTGGAGCAGGCCGAGCAGCGTACCGCTGGGCGCTATGACCGGATCGAACATGGGAAACAGCCTCACATCAAGCGTCGACGCAACCGGGAAACACGCACTACCTGGCCGCGTGACACAACGTCGGAGCGCCCGCCGTCTCTTGCTTGCTGTAGACCATCTCTCTCTGCCTCTCGTCGGTGGCCCATGCGGGCCGATCACGGCCCGCGCGGTGCGGCAACACCTGCCCAGCCATCGCGTCCGTGAATCACGACGTCATGATGACCCGCGGTGTGTGCTGCCGCGACCGTATTTCCGGCGGCCCTGTACCGCCTCCCCCGTTTTCCTTGTCGTACCTGGTCAGGACGTTCGCATCAGTGCGCGCCGAACATTTCCAGGAGGTCGGTCTTGCCGAACATGCGCGCCGTGTCCACGGCCGACGGTGTGCCCGCCGCGGGGTCGGCGCCGCCCTTGAGGAGGGCTTCGATCACGTCCGTCTCGCCCTTGAAGACGGCTCCGGCGAGCGGGGTCTGACCCCGGTCGTTGATCCGGTTCGCCTCCGCGCCGCGGGAGAGCAGCTCGCGCACCGCGTCGGCGTGGCCGTGGTAGGCCGCGAGCATCACCAGTGAGTCACCGCGGCCGTTGGTGAGGTTGGCGGGAACGCCCGCGTCGACGTACGCCACGAGCGCCTCGGTCTGCCCCTGCCGGGCCAGATCGAAGATCTTGGTCGCCAGCTCCACGACCTCGGGGTCGGGGGCTTCACTCATCGCCGGACCGCCTCTCGTTACAACCGTTCAGGTGAATCGCAAGCGTACTGGCTCGCGCGGCACATGAGCCGAAGTGCCCGAGGTAAAGATCACCGCACACTCCACCGGACGCAAACAACCTGATCAACCGGCGTATCAAACCTCCACCACTCGAAGGAAAAGCGCCGGAATTCACCCAGTTGCACCTTTTATCTTATGGATACATCCTGTGATCCTGGAAGTACTCATGGTGACTGTCCCCACCTCTACACCAGGAGCCTCAAATGATCCTCTCCATGTCCGGCGTCGTCCTGCTCGGCATCATCGTCTTCCTCTTCTTCCGGAAGGACGGACTCAAGGGCTCGCACGCCACCATCTCGGCACTCTTCGGCTTCTACCTGGCCAGCACGGCCATCGCCCCCAGCATCAAGGCCGGCGGCGAAAGCCTGGCGAGCCTCCTCGGCGGCATCAAGTTCTAGTCCCCGTCCCGCCCGTACGCACCAACAGGAGACAGCAGTGGCCCGGCCTCTCCCCCGCATTCTGAGCAAGGACAGCGCGCAGATCGCCCGGATGCAGATCACCCGGAGCCGGGAGTTGGCCCGGACGGCGGCCGACAGCGCCACCGATGTCCTCCACCCGCTGATCACCATCTCCCGCGGTCTGCGCCGGCTGGCCTCGGCCGGGCGGCGCAAGTGGGCCGAGACCCCCAAGGACAAGCGCGGGCCGCTGCTGTTCCTGGCGGCCTCCCTGGTCCTGGTCCTGGGAGTGGTGCCGTACGGACCGCTGCTGGCCGCCATCAGCCTGATGGCGGCGGCGGCCTGGCACGGCCGAGACCGCACCCCGACGGCGCCCGAGGGGCCCGACGAGTCGCAGAGCGAACGGCTCCAGTCCCTGTACGAGGCCCTGGTGCCCTACTTCTCGACCTCCGAGGACCCGGCACCGCTGTACACACACGGCGGGGAGTGGGAAAAGGCCTACGCGACCCACGAGTTCGACGACGCCGGGCGCATCGGTCACCTCGTGATCCGCTACCCGGCCTACTTCCCCGACGGCAGGTCCGAGGCCCGCGCGCGGATCGAGCAGTTGCTCACCGCGAAGGCCGGGCGCGGCCGTGAGTACCACTTCAGCTGGGACGAGGAGGGCAACCGGCTCACGGTGAACGTCCTCGCCCCGCTGCCCACCGACATCACCGCCCAGCGCTTCGTCACCGCGCCGGGCGAGACCGTGCTCGGGTTCACCGACCCGACCGAGGTCCAGCGCACCCTCCCCCTCTCCTACGGAGAGGAACAGCGCGACGTCCCGCCGGTCGTCTGGCGCACCGGCATCCGCTCCACCGAGCCGCACCTGCTGGCCATGGGCCACCCCGGCAGCGGCACCTCCACCCTGCTGCGCTCCATCGCCCTGCAGGCCCTCCAGTACGGCGACGTCCTCGTCGTCGACGGCGGGGGCACCGGCGAGTACACGTGCCTGGCCGGCCGGGACGGCGTACTGGCCGTGGAGTGCGCGCCGGCCGGCGCGGTGGCGAGCCTGGAGTGGGCCACGCACGAGACCGAGCGGCGGCTCATCGCCGTCAACCGGGCGCGTCAGGCGGGCGACCCGCCGCCGGAGGACACCAGGCGGCCGTTGTGGATCCTCCTGGACCGCCCGACCGTCTTCACGCATCTCGCCGAGGCGGACCACCGCACCGATCCGCAGGCGCTGCTCCAGGTGCCGCTGCGGCACGGCCGCACGGCGAACGTCACCGTCGTCGTGGCCGAGCAGTTCGACAGCGCGGAGAACCTGAGCGAGGCGGTACTCCAGCACACGCGCGCGCGTGTCGTCCTCGGGCCCGCCGCGCCCCAGCAGGTCGAGGCCGTCCTGGGGGCTCCGCCGCACACGACCCCCCTGACCCAGGTGCCGGCCGGCCGCGGCTACGCCCGCCTCGGCTCCGGGCCCGTCCACCGTCTCCAGGTCCCCTTCACCCCGGACCCCTACGACGACGCGACCAGCGAGGTGGACCGCCAGGCGGTGCTGTCGTTGCTGCCGCCACGGACGTCCACGCCTCCTGCGGATGCGGGGGCGACGGAGACGGTCGGGGCGATCGAAGCGGCGCCGGTAGCGGTGGAGGCCGTGGCTGCGGAGAGTTCTTGAGCGTGCGGGTGGGTGGGGGCCGAGCGCGCAGTTCCCCGCGCCCCTAGGGAACTGCAGCACCGTCAGTTGCATCCGACCCCCGCGTTCGGCCCTCGCTGCCGAAAAGTCGTCACGTGCGGGACCGTGGGGCCGAGCGCGCAGTTCCCCGTGTCCCTGGGGAACTGCCGGGGCGGTGGCGCGGGGTGTCGGGTTGGTTAGGCCACGAAGGTGCGGGGGGGTTCTGTGCCGCCGGTTGCGCCGGTTTCGACCAGGTGGGCGGCGGCGGCCAGGCGGGTGGCGGCTTCTTCGGCCACGGCGCCGCCGACGGTGAAGGGGAGGCGGACGTAGCCCTCGAAGGCGCCGTCGACGCCGAAGCGGGGGCCGGAGGGGACGCGGACGCCGACGCGCTCGCCGGCTTCGGCCAGCCGCGAGCCGGACAGGCCGCCGGCGCGGACCCAGAGGGTCAGGCCGCCCCGGGGGACCTCGAACTCCCAGTCGGGCAGTTCACGGCGGACCGCGGCGACCAGGGCGTCACGGTTCTCACGGGCCTGGCCCCGGCGCAGGGCCACGGCCTGCGCCCAGCCTCCCGTGCTGAACAGCCAGTTGACGGCCAGCTGCTCCAGGACGGGCGTACCGAGGTCGGCGTACGCACGGGCGGCGACCAGGCTGCGGATGACGTCCGGAGCCGCGCGCACCCAGCCGATGCGCATGCCGGCCCAGAAGGCCTTGCTCGCGGAGCCGACCGTGATGACCGTCGAGCCGGCCGGGTCGAAGCCGCACACCGGGCGGGGCATCCCGCCACGCCCGTACTCCTCCTCGAGCCACAGCTCGCTCATCGTCTCGTCCGCGACCAGCACGGTCCCGGCGGAGCGCGCCGCGTCCACCAGCCGGCGCCGCTGGTCCTCGTCGGCGAGCGCGCCGGTCGGGTTGTGGAAGTCGGCGACGACGTAGGCGAGCCGGGGCGCCGCCTCACGCAGCACCTGGCGCCAGCGGTCCATGTCCCAGCCGGACAGCCCCTCGGCCATCGCGACGGGCACGAGCCGCGCACCCCCCTCACGCATCAGCTGGAGGATGTTCGCGTACGACGGGGACTCGACGGCGATGCGTTCGCCGCGGCCCGCGAAGAGATGGCAGATGGCGTCGATGGCACCCATGGCCCCGGTGGTCACCATGATCTGCTCGGGCATGGTGGGGATCCCGCGCGCGGTGTAGCGCTCGGCGATCATCGCGCGCAGGGCCGGCAGCCCGGCCGGGTAGTCGCCGTGCGTGTGGGCGTACGGTGGCAGTTCCTCAAGGGCGCCCTGGACGGCGCGGGTCAGCCAGGGTTCCGGGGCCGGGAGAGCCGCGCAGCCCAGGTCGATCATCGAACCGAGTGCCTCGGGCGGCAGGGGTTCGAGACCGCGCGCGGGCAGCGGGTTGCCCGCCGGGACCGCCGTCCAGCTGCCCGCGCCGCGCCGGGACTCCAGGAACCCCTCGGTGCGCAGCGCCTCGTAGGCGGCGGCGACGGTGGTGCGGCTGACGGAGAGGGAGAGGGCCAGCTCCCGTTCGGCGGGCAGCCGGGCGGCCACC
Source organism: Streptomyces sp. NPDC048297 (assembly GCF_043201585.1). NCBI lineage: Bacteria > Bacillati > Actinomycetota > Actinomycetes > Kitasatosporales > Streptomycetaceae > Streptomyces > Streptomyces sp. NPDC048297. The sequence continues at coordinate 399,819 of NZ_JBICZA010000001.1, read as the reverse complement.
GGGACGCGCCCTTCGAGCACGAGGAGCCGGATACCGTCGGCGAGGGCACGGTAGGCGGGGGGACGGCGTGTACCGGGGCCTGCGGGGCGGTCCTGCTGGGAGTTGAGGAGCCGGGCGAGCTGCGCGGCCCCTACCGCCGAGGTCCACTGCGCCATGACAATCAGTCCACCTTCCCCGAATTGGCCATGGATGGCGTTCCATCCCAAGCCACAGAGTGTCACGAGTCAGGCCACAGTCACCACACAGGGGGGTATGTCGTGTCCACCACCGGGTCCACCAACGGATCCGCCGCCGAGTCCACCGCCGAGTCCACCGTCGCGTCCGCCAACGGTTCCGCCGCCGGTTCCGCCGCAATGTCCAGCACCGGATCCGCCACCGATTCCACTGCCATGTCCGGCACCGGATCCGCCGCCGAGTCCACCGTCACCTCCGCCACCGGCCACCTCGCGCGCCGGTTGATCCAGCTGTACGTCGGGCTCGCGCTGTACGGCGCGAGTTCGGCGTTGCTCGTCGAGGCGGGGCTCGGCCTGGAGCCCTGGAACGTGCTGCACCAGGGCCTCGCGGAACTCACCGGGATGACCATCGGCGTGGTGTCGATCTTCGTGGGCGCTGCGGTGCTGCTGCTGTGGATCCCGCTGCGCCAGCGGCCCGGCCTCGGCACCGTCTCCAACGTCTTCGTCGTCGGGCTCGCGATGGACGGCACCCTCGCCCTCGTCCCGGACGCGCACAGCCTCGCCGTACGCATCCCGCTGATGGTGGCCGGCATCGTGCTGAACGGCGCGGCGACCGGCCTGTACATATCGGCGAGGTTCGGGCCCGGTCCCCGTGACGGTCTGATGACCGGCCTGCACCAGCGCACGGGCCGCTCGATCCGGCTGATGCGCACGGCCATCGAGGTCGCGGTGGTGGTCACCGGATTCGCGCTGGGCGGCACCATCGGCGTCGGCACCCTGCTGTACGCGGTGTCGATCGGGCCGCTGGCCCAGCTGTTCCTGAAGATGTTCGCCGTCCCGGCGGCATCGCACGGCAGGACGGCCGTTGCCGGGCCGACACCCGAGGGAGCGATACTGCGTCCGTGACCACCGTGACACCTCCCGTACGCCACCCGTATCTGGACCATCCCGGCCCGATCCCGTTCGCCCACCGCGGCGGGGCCGCCGACGGGCTGGAGAACACCGCGGCGCAGTTCCGGCGCGCGGTCGAGATGGGCTACCGGTACATCGAGACCGACGTCCACACGACGACGGACGGCAAGCTGGTCGCCTTCCACGACTCCACGCTGGACCGGGTCACCGACGGGGCCGGCCGCATCGCCGATCTGTCGTGGGAGGACGTACGGCACGCACGCGTGGGCGGACGGGAACCCGTGCCGCTCTTCGAGGAGCTGCTGGAGACCTTCCCCGGGGTCCGCTGGAACGTGGACCTCAAGGCGGAGTCCGCCCTGCGCCCCTTCCTGGAGCTGATCGAGCGCACGGACGCCTGGGACCGGGTCTGCGTGGGCTCCTTCTCCGAGGCGCGGGTGCTGCGCGCGCAGCGGCTGGCCGGCCCGCGGCTGGCCACCTCGTTCGGCACGCGCGGGGTGCTCAATCTGCGGCTGCGCTCCTGGGGGCTGCCCGCTTCCGTGCGCCGCTCCGCGGTCGCCGCGCAGGTGCCCGAGGCCCAGTCGGGCGTCCCCGTGGTCGACGAACGCTTCGTACGCGCCGCCCACGCGCGCGGGCTCCAGGTGCACGTGTGGACGATCAACGAACCGGATCGGATGCACCGGCTGCTGGACCTGGGAGTCGATGGCATCATGACCGATCACATCGACACGTTGCGCAAGGTCATGCAGGACCGCGGACTCTGGGTCTGACCACCCGGAACGGCCGGGCCGCGCCTTCGCACGGCACCAGGGCGGGGAAGCGAGGGCACGGGTGGGCACCGACACCCTTCATGCGCAGGCGGCCGGGGAGGCCGCCGGGCTGCGGCGCGAACAGCGCGGCTGGTACTTCTACGACTGGGCGTGCTCGGTCTACTCGACGAGCGTCCTGACCGTGTTCCTCGGCCCGTACCTGACCGCGGTCGCCGAACACGCGGCCGACGCGGACGGCTACGTCCACCCGCTGGGCATCCCGGTCCGCGCGGGCTCCTTCTTCGCGTACTCCGTGTCCCTGTCGGTGATCCTCGCGGTCGTGGTGATGCCCCTGGTGGGCAGTGTGGCCGACCGCACGGGCCGCAAGAAGCCGCTGCTCGCCGCCGCTGCCTACACCGGGGCTGCCGCCACGACCGGCATGTTCTTCCTGGACGGCGACCGGTATCTGCTCGGCGGGCTGCTCCTCGTCGTGGCCAACGGGGCGCAGTCGGTCGGGATGATGCTCTACAACTCCTACCTTCCGCAGATCGCGCCGCCCGAGCAGCGTGACGCGGTCTCCTCCCGGGGCTGGGCCTTCGGCTACGCGGCGGGCTCGATCGTCCTCGTCGCCAACCTGGTCCTCTATTCGGGGCACGACTCCTTCGGACTGTCCGAGGGTGCGGCCGTCCGGGTGTGCCTGGCCTCGGCCGGACTGTGGTGGGGCGCCTTCACGCTCGTACCGCTGCGCAGGCTGCGCGACCGGCACGCGCGCGTGGAGCGCGCCACCGCACCCGGACTGAAGCAGCTGAAGGCGACCGTCCGGGACATGCGCCGGCACCCGCTGACCCTCGGCTTCCTGCTGGCCTACCTCGTCTACAACGACGGCATCCAGACGGTGATCTCCCAGGCCTCCGTCTACGGCTCCGAGGAGCTGGGGCTCGGGCAGTCGACGCTCATCGGCGCGGTGCTGCTGGTGCAGGTGCTGGCGGTGGCGGGAGCGCTCGCGATGGGACGGCTGGCGCGGGTCTACGGCGCGCAGCGCACGATCCTCGGCTCGCTGGTCGCCTGGACGCTCACACTCGCCGCCGGCTATTTCCTGCCCGCCGGGGCACCGGTGTGGTTCTTCGTGCTGGCCGCCGGTATCGGGCTGGTCCTCGGCGGCAGCCAGGCGCTGTCCCGGTCGCTGTTCTCGCATCTCGTGCCGCCCGGCAAGGAGGCGGAGTACTTCTCCGCGTACGAGGTGAGCGACCGCGGGATGAGCTGGCTCGGCCCGCTGCTGTTCGGTGTGACCTACCAGGTGACCGGCAGCTACCGCTCCGCGATCATCTCCCTGGTGGCCTTCTTCGTCATCGGTTTCGTCCTGCTCGCGCGGGTTCCGGTGCGGCGGGCGATCGGCGACGCGGGGAACCCGGTTCCGGACAGGATTTAGCGTTCGGCGCGAAAGGGCGGTAGTGTACGCGTTTGGCCTGCCAGGCGTAGCGTTACTGCGCGTCAAAGACGACGAAACGCTGGGTGACATCTGCTAGCAGATGTGACAAACCGGGCGCTGGTGGGTACAACAAGGGGCGGCTACGACGGCGACGCATGACCCGGAACGGGAATCTTTACCGCCGACCGGACGTTGACCGGATGACGACGACAGCGACACCTGTCCTGTGGGCGACAAGCCCGGGAGGCACGATTCATGAGTGAGCGAGCTCTTCGCGGTACGCGCCTCGTAGTGACCAGCTACGAGACGGACCGCGGCATCGACCTGGCTCCGCGCCAGGCCGTGGAGTACGCATGTGAGAAGGGGCACCGTTTCGAGATGCCCTTCTCCGTCGAGGCGGAGATTCCGCCGGAGTGGGAGTGCAAGGTCTGCGGGGCCCAGGCACTCCTCGTTGACGGCGACGGCCCTGAGGAGAAGAAGGCCAAGCCTGCGCGTACCCACTGGGACATGCTGATGGAGCGGCGCACCCGTGAGGAGCTCGAAGAGGTCCTCGAGGAGCGCCTGGCGGTTCTGCGCTCGGGAGCGATGAACATCGCGGTACACCCCCGGGACAGCCGCAAGTCCGCTTAGTCCCTGCGGGGCCAGGCCGGAAGCACAGCGCACGTGAGTGACCGCGGGCGCCGTACGTGAATCGACGTACGGCGCCCGCGGTCTTTTGCTCGGGTGCGGATCTGCGGGTGCGGATCTGCGGGTACGGGTGCCCGGGTGCGGATCTGTGGGGTGCCGGCCTGCGCCGGGCAGGCCCAGCCGGTCACACCGAGCAGGCTCAGCCGGCCACCCCGGTCACCCCAGGCAGGCCGGGCAGGCTCAGCTGGTCAGGGGTGGCCGCTGCTGCTCCGCCTCGCGGTTGTCCTGCCGGATCACCTCGCCCTGGACCACCTTCCCGTCCGGACGGTGTATGCGAGCCTGCTGGACGGCGTCGCCGAGGGTGCCGGGGGCGGACTTGCGCAGGGTGCGCTCGAAGGCTCGCCCCGCGAGGCGGCCGACGGCCTTCTGGACCGGGGGAAGCAGCAGGAGCAGGCCGACCACGTCGGAGACCATGCCCGGGATGATCAGCAGCAGGCCGCCGAGCATCACCAGGGCGTTGCCCTCGCTCCGGGTCGGGGCCGCACCGCTCTGGAGCGATTCGTTGAGGTTGCGGAAGGCACGGCGGCCCGCACGCTTGATGACCACCGAGCCGACGACGACGCCCGCCACCAGCAGCAGGAACACGGTCAGCCCGCCCGCCGCACCCGCGACCTGGGTCAGCAGCCAGATCTCCAGCACCAGCCACGCGGCGATGCCCAGCGGCAGATACCTGCGCAGCCGGGAGCGCCGGGGCCGGTCGGTGGAGGGAGTGGTGGGTGCGCCGCCAGTCGTCATGGTCCCAGTGTGCCTGGGCGCGACTCAGGGCGGGATAAGGGGGGCCTACTCCCGCCTGCCCCTGCCAGTGATCTTGCCGACACGGTCCTTGGCGCCCCAGGCGGTGACCCGCCACAGCGCCTCGACAAGGATGTCCTTGCTCATCTTGGAGTCGCCGAGTTCGCGCTCGACGAAGGTGATGGGCACCTCGACCACGTGGTAGCCGGCCTTGACCGCACGGCGGGCCAGGTCGACCTGGAAGCAGTAGCCCTGCGAGGCGACCTCGTCCAGGCCCAGGCCCTCCAGCGTCTCGCGGCGGAAGGCGCGGTAGCCGCCGGTGATGTCGCGCAGCGGCAGGTCGAGGGCGATGCGGGAGTAGAGGCTGCCGCCGCGGGAGATGAACTCGCGGGACTTGGGCCAGTTGACCACGCGTCCGCCGGGCACCCAGCGGGAGCCCAGGACCAGATCGGCGCCTTTGAGCGCCGTCAGCAGGCGGGGCAGTTCCTCGGGCTGGTGGGAGCCGTCGGCGTCCATCTCGACCAGCACGCCGTAACCGTGCTCCATGCCCCAGCGAAAGCCCGCGAGGTAGGCGGCGCCCAGGCCCTCCTTGCCCTTGCGGTGCAGTACCTGCACCTGCTCGTCCTCGGCTGCCAGTTCGTCCGCGAGCTTGCCGGTGCCGTCCGGGCTGTTGTCGTCCGCCACCAGGACGTGTGCCTCGGGGACGGCCTTGCGCACCCGGCCGACGATGGTCTTGATGTTCTCCGCCTCGTTATAGGTCGGAATGATCACCAAGGCCGTGCCGAGCGGACCGAACTGCCTCCCCTGGGCCTTGGCCGCGAGGGTCCCGTCGCCGTCGTTCACTGCTGCCCCTTCATGTCGTACGCAGGCGTCCACCATAGTGGCCGCAGCCTGCGCTGACGTCCCGGCACGTTCGTACAGTGGTGTCGATTCCGCAAGAGCGGGGTAAGAGGGTACTTTTCGGCACCGACGTCTGCACCCACGCCTGCGGCGGATGGGGGCCCGGCGCCCTTCGGGCCGACCCGGGACCCGCTGGCTGTGGGTCTACCGAAGCCGTTGTCTACTGAGCCCGGGCCCCACCCGGGTCACACCTTGCCGACCGGCGGGACCGTTCCCCCGTCGGCGCGGGCGCTGAGCCTGGCTCCCAGTGACGGTGCCCCGGTGCGGCACACCGTCCCTGACTCAGCGGCGCTGCGACGAGTTGCGTGAACGCTCCCCGGTCGGACGTCCGGTGGTGGACTCGGACGAACCTACCGGCCCCCCGCCGCCGACTGTCAACACCCCTCTGACCTGCGCAGAGGCACGCCTTTGGCGGATCTGCGCGGAGGATGCGCAGGTCGGGAGACAGAGCGGCGGGGCGGGCCCGGCAGCGCGCCACCCCAGGAGATCACTCGCCCGGCCGTACGAACGCCGTCCGTCCGCCGACCACCGTGCGCAGGCAGACCGGCAGGTCACCGCCCGGGGTCAGGTCGGGCAGGCCGGGGGTGCCGGAGCGGGGGTCGGTCGACCAGCGGGCGACGCGGTCGTCGGGGGCCTGGACGACGAGTTCGCCGGTGCGCCAGACCGCGTAGTCGGCGGGCGCTCCCGGCACCAGGACGCCCGCGTCGTCCCGGCCGATGGCGCGCCAGCCGCCGCGCGCGTGCGCGGTGAACGCGGCGCGCACCGACACCCGGTGCTCGGGGGTGCGGTGGAAGGCGGCGGCGCGGACCGTGCCCCAGGGGTCGAGCGGGGTGACCGGGCTGTCCGAGCCGAACGCGAGGGGGACGCCGGCCCGCAGGAGGGCCGCGAAGGGGTTCAGGGTGCGGGCCCGCCCGGCGCCCAGCCGCTGGACGTACATGCCGTCCTCGCCGCCCCACAGCGCGTCGAACGCGGGCTGCACGGAGGCGATCAGACCCAGCTCGGCGAAGGCGGCGACGGAGTCGGGGGTGAGCATCTCGGCGTGCTCGACACGGTGCCGGGCGGCCCGGACCCGGGCGAGGCCGACCTTGTCGGCGGCGGCGCGCACGCCCTCCACGACGGCGGTGACGGCGGCGTCGCCGATGGCGTGGAAACCCGCCTGGAGGCCCGCCTCGGTGCAGGCGACGACATGGGCGGCGACCGTGTCGGCGTCCAGGTAGGCGGTGCCGGTGTGGCCGGCGTCGGCGTAGGGCTCGTGCAGGCAGGCGGTGTGCGAGCCGAGGGCGCCGTCCACGAAGAGGTCGCCGGCGGCGCCGGCGGCGCCCAGTTCGCGGGCCTTCGCCACGCCCTCGTCGCCCGCCTCGGCCCAGTAGCCGACCACGCGCGGCCCCGGGAGGTCGGCGGCGAGCCGCATCAGGTCCCTGAAGTCGTCCTCGGAGGAGATCCGCGGTCCGCCGCACTCGTGCACCGAGCCGATGCCGAGGGAGGCGGCGTGGGCCAGGGCGGTGCGCTGGGCCTCGGCGCGCTGGGCGGGGGTGACCGCGGCGAACGCGGCCTCACGGGCGGCGTGGTGGGCGTCGCGGGTGAGCGGCGCGTCCTCGCGCGGAAGGCCGCCGGGCACCAGGTCGAGCAGGGCGGTGGTGACGACGGCGGAGTGGACGTCGATGCGGGACAGGTACAGGGGGCGGCCACCGGTGGCCGCGTCGAGTTCGGCGCGGGCCGGCGGGCGTCCGCCGGGCCAGCGGGCGGCGTCCCAGCCGTGGCCCAGCAGGACCCGGTCGTCGGGGCGGGCGGCGGCGAAGTCGCGGACGAGCGCGAGGGCCGCCTCCAGGGACGGCGCGCCGGACAGGTCGAGGCCGGTCAGGGCGAGGCCCGTGGCGGTGGTGTGCACATGGGCGTCGGTGAAGGCGGGGGTGACGAGGGCGCCGTCGAGGTCGATCACCTCGTCCACGCCGTCGGCGAAGGCGTCCGCGGCGCCCTCGGAGCCGACCCAGGCGACCTGGCCCCGCTCCACCACCATCGCGGTGGCGAAGGGATCGGCGGGGCTGTGGACCTCTCCGCGGCGCAGGAGGACGGTCTGGGGGGCGGCGGACTGCTCACTCATGCCCGACAGTCTCTCGCGTCCCCGGCCGCTGCCCGGCACCGGGGCGTCCGCGATCCGGATGCCCAGGGGGCCTCTCCTCGCGGCGCCGGGGTGCCCGCGGCCGGTGCGCGTCAGATCTTCGGCGCACGTGCCTCGTACGGCGTGGACAGCACGACCGTGGTCCGGGTGGAGACCCCGGCCAGGGAGCGCAGCCGGGTCAGCAGTTCCTCCAGTTCGTGCGGGGTCGCCACACGCACCTTGAGGATGTAGTTCTCGTCGCCGGCGACGCTGTGGCAGGCCTCGATCTCGTGGACGCCGGCGAGGCGGTCCGCGATGTCGTCGGGGGCGCTGGGGTCGAACGGTTTCACCGAGATGAAGGCGGTGAGCGGCAGCCCGACGGCCTCGGGGTCGACCACCGCGGCATAGCCGCGGATGACACCACGCTGTTCGAGCCGGCGCACCCGCTGGTGCACGGCCGACGTCGACAGGCCCGTGGCCTTGCCCAGGTCTGTGTAGCTCATCCGCCCGTCCTTGACGAGCAGCTGCACGATTTGACGGTCCAGCTCCTCCATGGCGTCAGAACCTACAGTGCGTCTGATCTCCTCGGATACCTCTGCGGCGCAGGTCATGCCCAGTTCGTGATGTTCCCGGGAGCACTACGTGAGCGGCCCGGGGCATGGAAGGGGGCCTTTCCGGGGGATGAACGGCGGGCCTTGGCACGAACGGGAGAGGCGGACAAACGGCGCCGCACCGGGCACCTGCACAAGGCATGTGACGAACGCCACATCACTTGGACGCCCTCCGTGATGCTCCCGTGATTACCCCGCAGACGCTGCGGGAAGTGCTTGCTGTGGTCGAGGCCGCAGTGCCTGACCGGCCCAGTCTTAGGGGGAGAATCCCATGCAGAGTGTCAAGCGCCCCGGCCGTTCCGTGTCCAAGCGCCGGCAGCCGGCCGTCGAGCCCGAGCCGGAGGGCGTCGAACCCGAGTTCTTCGAGGTCGAGAACGCCCAGACGGACGACGACGACTACGACACCTTCGAGATGTTCCGCGTGATCTGCCCGGACTGCGCGCAGCCCATCGCGCTGCTGGCGGACGAGGAGATCCTGCCGGAGCACGCGCTGTGCGCCTCGCCGTGGAACCCGTTCGGACTGACGGTCTGCGCGGGCACGGGCCGCAGGGCGACGGAGGCCCGCCCCGCGGACGAGTCCTTCGCCCCACAGGAGCAGGACACCGCCCTGCTGCTGACGCTCCCCCAGGGTCTCGACTGGCGGACGCAGCCCTTCTCGCACGCCGGCGGTCCGGGCTCGCGCCCGATGCGCGTACCGGCGATGCGCCGCCAGGCCGCCTGAGTCCCGCGCGGACCGGCCCGGCTCAGTCCCAGTAGCCGCCCTGCACCATGGCGCGCAGACTGCCGTGGTGCAGGATCAGTGTGTCCGGTTCCGACGGGACGGCGGCCTCGCCGAAGTGGGCCCGGCGGTAGGCGATGCGCAGCATGACGATCGCGTGCCGCAGGGCGGCGTAGAGGGTGTAGAAGTCCATGTCGCGCGGGGTGTGGCCGGTCAGGTCCGCGTAGCGGGCCTCGACGCGGTCGCGGCGCAGGAAGTCGGGCAGACCGCGCTGCCCGGAGGCGACCGTGAGGTCGTGGAAGAAGCGGTGCAGGTAGACGGTCCAGCCGAGATCGACCTCGCGCGGGGCGAGGGCCGCCATCTCCCAGTCGAGGACGGCGACGGGGTCGACGCCGTCGTAGACGACGTTCCCGATGCGCGCGTCCCCCCAGTTGAGGACGGGTTCGCCCGGCTCGTGCGGCCACAGCTGTTCCAGCCGTTCGAAGGCGGCCTCGATGAGCGGCGAGGGGGCCAGCCCGTCGATCACCCAGTGGTAGTAGGCCCGTTGGGTGCCGACGTGCCGGCGCAGGGCGTCACCGTCGCCGGGGGAGGCCAGGAACTCGGCCTCTGTGAGCGGGACTTGGTCGTGCAGCCGGCCGAGCAGCCCGATCGTCGCCGCTTCCAGGTGCTCACACTCGGCGTCGCTCGCGGTGTGCAGCCAACTGCGCTCGTACGTGTACGGCATGACGTCGGGCGGCACGCGTCCTGGCGCGCGTTCCATGACGAAGAACGGTGCCCCGAGGGGGCCGGGGTCCTCCTCCAGCCACAGCACGCGGGGCACCGGAACGTCGGTGTGCTCGGCGACGAGGCGCAGCGTGCGGTACTGGCGGGCCATGTCGTACTCCGGGAAGACGGTGTACGCCGCCGGGTCCGCCGCGAGTCGCGACACGCAGGCGCGCAGGGGTGGTCGGGGGTGCTCGACGTCGAACAGCAGGGTCTCGCTGGACATGCCGTTGGAGGCGGGGACGCTGACGCCGGTGGCCTTCGCTCCGGGCAGCCGGGTGCCGAGCCAGGCGGTGAGACGCCGGGCGAGTTCCTCCGGGGTGGGGTCCCCTCGCGCGAGCGAAGCCGAGCGTGGGGGAGGGTGCCGGCGCGTGGACGGGGAGCCGTGGCCATCTCGCCCTCCTTCCTCAGGGTGCGACCGAGTCGAAGCCGGTGAAGCCGCTCGGGTCGTGGCGGCCGAACGAGCCGTGCTCGAAGATGCCGTGGCCCGTGCGGCCGTCGAGCAGGAAGCGGGCGGCGTGGTCGGTGACGCCGTGGCCGGCGAGGGGGTGCGGTGCCGTCATGTCGTAGACGCGGCGGTCGACCCAGCCGGGTCCCTGCCAGGTGCCGTGCTGCCAGTCGTCGGCCGGTGGACAGCCCGCGCCGACCGCGAGCGGTGAGGAGGTCAGGATCTCCACCTCCAACTCGGCCGGTTCGCGGGGGTCGCCGAGGTGGACGAGGCCGCGTTCGGGGTGACGGGTGCCGGGACGGTAGCCGATCTCGGCCCGGGGCCAGCCCAGTGGCGGTCGCGGTGGCCGGGGCGGACCAGAGTGGCGTCGTTCAGGGAGCGGTAGCCGTCGGCGTCCTCCTGGACGACGACCATCAGGAAGCGGTCCTCGAAGCGGACCGGGCACCAGATCCAGTGGAAGCCCTCGGGCCGGTGCTCCTCGGCGAGCCGGCCGCCGTCCTCGCCGGGCACCGGCCGCACGCCCCAGCTGCGGTCCCGGGTGCCGGTCCAGTCCGCGGCGGTGACCTGGAACTCCTCTCCCCCGGCCCGGATCACGCCCTCGGCCGTGCCCGCCTGCACGAAGCGGCACCCCTCCAGGATGAGCCGGTCTCCGCGGCGCTGCAGGTGGTGCGGCTCCCACAGGGCGGGAAAGGCCGCGGTCCAGGTCAGGTCGTACGACAGCTCGTCCTCGCAGACCAGGCGCAGGCGCCGCAGCGGCTCCAGGACCTCGATGCGCAGCGGGCCCACGGTGAGCCGCGTCCGGTCCTCGCCCAGGGCGTCAGAGGCGCGGACGGCGCGCAGGGTGTTCCCGGTGCGCAGGGTGGCGTAGGCGTCGATCACACCCAGGTTGGGGTGGACACCGAGGCCGAGGATGAGCAGGGCGCGGCCGGTGTGGTCGAAGACGTGGACGATGCAGCGGTCGTAGGCGTTGCGGTCGCCGGTCGCCACGTGCTTCATGGACAGCGGGACCTGGTGGACCGGGTACTCGTCGAGCGGTACGGGACGGTCGTCGGCCATGGGCACCCCCTGGGGACAGTTCGCTGACGGTACGTCAGGTAGTCGCAGGAGGCCGGAGAGCCGACGGGACGGGCGTGAACTCACGCTCGATTCCGCCGGGCGGTGACCTGCGCGGGAGGCACCGCGTTGACCAGGCATGACCCCCACGTACTCGGCCACCGGGCGTCAGCGCCGGATCTTCGTCCCGCGGCCCGCGGAATCGGCTCCGCCGCCGCAGCCGCAGGACCCGCCGATCTACCGCGAGCTGATGCGCGCCTGGGCCGACCGGGGCCGCGCCCTGCCCGGCCGCCAGGATCCGGAATGGATCAGGCTGGCGGCCCCGACGGTGCGCAGGGGGCAGTTCAGCGACCCTCCGGTCCCGCCACGTGACGGGCGATGACCATCCGCTGGATCTGATTGGTGCCCTCGACGATCTGCAGCACCTTGGCCTCGCGCATGTAGCGCTCGGCCGGGAAGTCGGCGGTGAAGCCGTAGCCGCCGAGGATCTGCACGGCGTCGGTGGTGACCCGCATGGCCGTGTCGGTGCAGTGCAGCTTGGCCATGGCGGCCTGCTTGGCGAACGGCTTGCCGGCGTCGCGCAGCCGGGCTGCGGTGAGGTAGAGGGCACGGCCGGCCTCGATCTGGGTGGCCATGTCGGCGATCATGAAGCGCAGGCCCTGGAAGTCGGCGATGGGGCGGCCGAACTGCCGGCGCTGGGTGGCGTAGGAGACCGCCTCGTCCAGCGCCGCCTGGGCCACGCCGACGGCGCACGCCGCGATGCCGAGCCGGCCGGAGTCGAGGGCGGACAGGGCGATGGGGAAGCCCTGGCCCTCCTCGCCGATGCGCCGGTCGTCGGCGACGCGGACGCCGTCGAGGTGCACCTGGGCGGTGGGGCTGCCCTTCATCCCCATCTTCTTCTCGGGCGCCGCGGCGCTCAGCCCCTCGGCGTCGCCCGGCACCAGGAACGCGGTGATCCCGCGCGGGCCGCTCTCGCCGGTGCGGGCCATCACGGTGTAGAAGTCGGCGATGCCGCCGTGGGTGATCCAGGCCTTGGTGCCGGTGAGCACCCAGCTGTCGCCCTCCCGGACGGCCTTGGTGCGCAGCGAGGCGGCGTCCGAGCCGGAGGACGGTTCGGAGAGGCAGTAGGCGCCCAGCAGACCGCCGCCGAGCATCGCGGGCAGGTACTCGACCTGCTGCTGCTTGGTGCCGAACGCGGCGAGGGCGTAGGAGGCGAGCGTGTGCACGCTGACGCCGAGACCGACGGTGAGGCGGGCCATGGCCAGCTCCTCCAGGACCTGGAGGTAGACCTCGTAGGGCTGGTCGCCGCCGCCGTACTCGGCGTCGTACGGCAGGCCCAGCAGGCCGGACTCCGAGAGCAGGGTGAAGACCTCGCGCGGGAAGCGTCCGGTGTCCTCCTCCTCGGCCGCCTTCGGCGCGATCTCGCGCTGCGCGATCTCCCGGACGAGCGCGAGCAGGTCCCGCGCCTCCTCCGTCGGCAGTTGACGCTCCACCGGCTGCGGGTCGCGGTCGGACATGGCGTCGGTCTCCTCCCTGTTCGGGCACATCGGCGGATGTGCGCCTTGGGTGGGGCGGCTCCGCCTGATCGATCCGGTACGTCCGAAGGCGTCCGCTCCCGGGTCTCGGAAGGGGCTGACCAGCGGCTCCGTGCCGTGAGTATGCCCGATCGGGAACCTCCCGTCACCAGTTAACGACCGCTTACTTCAAGAATCCAGCCGGAACCTCACAGGCACCGACATTGGTCCGAACCATTGACCTGCCGGTCCACTCCTGCCACGGGGGCCAGGGGGCGGGTCGAGGCGTGCGGCGGTGGGGCGGCGGAGGGGTGCGGTGGCGGGTCGGCCGAGAGGAGCGGCAGTGGGCCGGCCGAGGCGTGCGACGGTGGGCCGGCCGAGGCATGCGGCAGCGGGTCAGCCGCGGCGTGCGGCAGCAGGCCGATCGAGGCAGGCACCGGCTGATCCGATCGAGGCGCGCGACGGCGGTCCGGGCAAGGCACACGGCAGCAGGCCCGGCCGAGGCATGCGGCGAGGGGCGAGCAAGGCGAGCGACGGTGGGCCGTGCGACGGGGGCCGACCAAGGCGTGCGGCGGTGGGCCGATCGAGGCGAGCGACAGCGGACCGGCCGAAGCGCGCAACAGCAGGCTGATCAAGACATGCGACGGCGGGCCAACCAAGACACACAACGGCGGGCCGGTCCAGGCATGCGGCACCATGCCGACCAAAGCGCACGGCAGCGGGCCGACCGAGGCTTGCGACAGCGGGCCGATCAAGACATACGGCAGTAGGCCAGCCGAGGCACGCGACGGTGGGCCGGTCGACGCATGCGGCGCCAGGCCCACCAAAGCGCACGACAGCAGGCCGGCCAAGGCATACGGCGCCAGGCCGGCCGCGGCACGCGGCACGCGGCAGCAGGGCCGTCGAAGTGTGGTCGTCAGTTGGCGCGGCGGGCCGGTGGTGGGGCTGGGTGAGAAGGGGAGAGTTCCTCGACTGCGCGCAGGACGCCGCCCAGGGTCTTCACCAGCAGTTCGCGCATGGTGTCGCGGGAGAGTCCGGGGCGGTCGATCCAGTCGAGGGTGGCCCCCTCGACGCTGCACACCCAGGAGAGCAGCCCCATGTGGGCCACGGGGGCGATGTCGCCGCGGCCGTAGGCGCCCTCGGCGATGGTGTGGACGATCGCCTCGCGGACCCCGTCCCGGATGGCGTGCACCTCGGCGTCGAAGCCCACACCGCCGCTGACGATGGTGCGGTACGCGGCCTGGTGGTCCTCGGCGAAGCGCAGATAGCTGTCGATGGTGCGGTGGACGCGGTCGACGGCGGGCAGTTCGAGGCCGCTCGCGGCGAAGGTGACCAGATCGGCGACGGAGTCCTGGATGATCGCCAGGTAGTAGCCGCGCTTGGACCCGAAGTAGTAGTAGATCAGCCCCTTGGCGACCCGCGCCTGCCGGGCGATGTCGTCCATGGACAGCGCGTCGTAGGACGTGTCCGCGAACAACGTGCGTCCGATGGCGATCAGTTCGGTGCGGCGCGCCACGGAGCGCTCGGTTCCGCGCACCCGGGTCCGGGAACCCCCCGCGGGAGCGGAACCCGGCGCTTCGGGAAGGGCGGCGGCACGCTGCTGACGCATAGTCAATTTCGACCCTGGTCTGGGAGTCGGCGGGACCTCCGCAGTATGTCAGAACATGCCGCCCGGATGACCGGGCCGGTTCAGAGCAGCCCGAGCTGCGTCACGAGCATCGCGACCACGACGACGAGCGTCCAGCCCATCACGTGCTCGAGGATCTTCGGGCCGTCTTCGCGCGGGCCGCCGGTGCGGGCGCGGGTGCCGAAGCGGGTGACGGTGCCGACGCGGGTGGCGGTGGCCTGGTGTGCGGTCATGGTTTCTCGCAGAGGTCGGACGTACAGAGCGGAGCCCCCACCCATTTGTCCACCTTGCCACCCGCGACGGCGTTTGCGGCGGAGACGTTGCTCACACGCTCAGCGCACACCCACCGCGGCGAGTGCCTTGCGCTGGCACGGGCTGGGGTCGGCCGGGAAGTACAGGTAGCAGACCCCGCCGGTGCCCGAGGAGACGCCGCCCGAGGCGTTGTGGCGCTTGGTCCGCAGCCAGATGTTCTCCCACTCGCGCCGCAGGTAGACCCGCCGCACGGCGGGATCGTCCGGCGAGGCCGGGTCGTTGGCGATCACGTCGCCGTCCGCCGTGAAGCCGATCACCGTCATCAGATGGCCGGAGGTGCCGTAGCCGGCGCCGGTCAGCTCGGTCTTCAGGAAGGACTGGGACGTTATGGCCGGGATGCCGGCCGCGATCAGGGTCTCCAGCTCGGTGAGTGAGGCGAGGCGGGTGACCACGCCCTGGAGCCCTGGGTAACTGGCCGCGTAGGCGGCGTTGAAGGGCCAGTTGCCGCAGCCGCCGTACTGGTAGTCGTAGGTGAAGCGGGCCGCGTGGTCCACCTGCGGGTCGGCGTAGGCCGGGTCGACCCAGGACAGCTGCTCGGGGGTGAGCCGGCCGCCCCAGTACTCGATGATCATCTGCGAGGAG
Source organism: Streptomyces sp. NPDC048297 (assembly GCF_043201585.1). NCBI lineage: Bacteria > Bacillati > Actinomycetota > Actinomycetes > Kitasatosporales > Streptomycetaceae > Streptomyces > Streptomyces sp. NPDC048297. The sequence continues at coordinate 384,515 of NZ_JBICZA010000001.1, read as the reverse complement.
GTGGGGCTGCACCAGGCCTCGCCGCCGTTGTCGTACTCCGGGTACTGCCCCTTGTGGATCTCCTGGGAGAAGCGCGGGACGGCCAGTTCCTGGGCGAGACCAGGGGTGGAGGCGGGGACCGTGAAGCGGTCGGGGATGTCGGAGCCCATGGCGCCGAGACGCCAGACCGTCGGAGTGAGGTGGGTGCCCGGCGTGCGGTAGAGGGTCAGCCGCAGCCGGTACGAGACCAGGCGCAGACCGGTGCTCGCATCGTCGATGGCGAAGGTGTCGGTCCAGATGCTGCTCTTGCCGTCGGTCTGGTCGTCGACCGAGGTCCGCTTGATGTCCTGGTCGCCGGCCGCCCAGCGGCCCATCACGTACCAGGGGGTGGCGGTGCCGTCGGTGTACGTGCCCTGCAGTTCGACCTGGAGCCAGGTGCCGTCCGGGGTGTGCGCGTTCCAGGAGGCGATGACCTCGGTGGCGGGCACGCCCAGCCGGTGGACCGGGGAGGTCCAGGTGGCGTACTCCCAGGTGGCGGTGGTGCCGGTGTGCGGGTCGGTGTAGTCGGTGCTGCCCGCGGCGGCGCCGATCACGGCTCCGGGCCGCCGGCCGGAGACCAGCCGCACGCCCTGCGCGGCGCCGCTGCGCCAGTCGCTGTACGTGGTCCAGGACTGGTAGTCGATGGGCCGGCTCGGGGCCCCCTTGGCGTCGTCGTCGGCGACCGAGGCGGTGACGGCGGCCGCGGGGGACGTTCCCGCGGCCACCGCGGCGGCGACGGCAACGGCGAGAACGGTTCTGCGGGACGGCTGTTGGGCTCTGCTCATGGGCGTGCTTACCCCCAGGTGGGCGAGTCGGGGCCGGTGCGGTGCACGGTGTGTGGGCCAACTATGGAGCAGGCGCGACGGCCCCTGCCAGCGCTTCGCCGCATGCCGCGCCACCAATTTTGGTCTGGACCACTGAAGGGGAAGCGGGCAGCACCCGGCCCGTCCGAGCAGGTCCAGCGCCATTAGGCTGGCCCCTGAGAGCCTCCCCCTTCACCGCACCACTTCCTAAGAACCTCGCCACACCGCACCACTCCCTAAGAGCCACCCCACGCCGCACCACTCCCCCAGAGCCCCCCACACCGCACCACCCCTCGGGATTCGCCATTCACGACCTCGCCGCCCGGCTGCGCGGGCTTCCCCCTTCCCTGGGGCCGGTCCGTCTCGTCGGCGTCGACGGGCACGCCGGTTCCGGGAAGTCGACCTTCGCCGGCCGGCTGGCCGCCGCGCTGGGCGGGGCCCCGGTGCTGCGCCTCGACGACATCGCCAGCCACGAGGAGCTGTTCGGCTGGACCGACCGGCTCATGACCCAGGTGATCGAGCCCCTCGGCCGCGGCGAGAGCGCGCGGTACACCCCCTACGACTGGGTCGCCCGCGCGTTCGGCCCGCCGCGCCCGCTGCCGCCCGCGCCGGTGGTCGTCGTCGAGGGAGTCGGGGCCGGCCGCCGGGCCCTGCGGCCGCATCTGGCGCTGCTGCTGTGGATGGAGCTGCCCCAGGAGCGGTCCTGGGCGCGCGGGCGGCTGCGGGACGGGGACGAGCAGCGGGAGTTCTGGGACGGATGGGTGCGCGCCGAGCACGCGCACTTCACCGAAGACCCCTCGCGCCCCCACGCCGATCTCCTGGTGCGCCAGACGCCCGAGGGGTACGAGATGCTCACGGGGCCCGCGGGCACCCATGGACCGGACCAAGATGTCACCCACCGTGACGGACCGTCGGCAATGTGCTGAACCTGTGAAGACCGTTGCGAGCGAACTTCCGGGAGTGCCTCAACTCCGCTTGACCCGGGGGCCGTACAGGTCTTACGTTCTCAATGTGCGGCTTTCGGAGTCGCCCGCAGACACGAAGCCCCCGGTTGTTCCCCCGTGATCGGGGGCTTCGTTCTGCCCTGGGCCGGTTTTCCGGCCTCCTCGCGCACCGATCCGCGCACCGATCCGCTCACCCTCGGTCACCGTTCATGGGTGCGCCCCATCTGCTCCCACCTCGCAGAACGCCCGGTGCGACACCCTTCGGTGTGCGCACTTCGCACAGGTACGATGCCCTCGGTGCGACCTTCGAGCTGCTGCCTCGCACCTGCAACTCCGGTCCGCGGCACGGCGGTTCGACCGCGGCAACCACCGGGCGCCTGCCCGGTGGCGAACCAACGGGGGTCGGTCTGTGGGGGACGGGATGGACTTCGGCACGCAGGGCCCCGAGGCCCCGGCCGACCTCGCCTGGACGCGAGGTGTGGACGCCTACACGATGGGGGCCTATCCGCAGGCGGAGGAGGAGTTCCGCGCCGCGGTCCGGCTGGACCCAGGGATGGCGGACGCCTGGCTCGGGCTGCACGCGCTGCGCGTGGACACGACGACCGCGCTGCTGCGGATGTTCCGGCACCGGGACCGCTTCGGGCAGCAGCGCGCCCGGCACCGCCGGACCCTCAACTCCTGGTACTGGCTGGGCTGGTGGGTGCAGCCGGTGCTGGAGAGCCCCCGGGACCTGCTGCTGGCGCACGCCTCGCACTGGCTGGACGGCCGGCACGTTCCCGAGCTGGACCGGGCACTGGCCGGGCTGCCGCCGATCGACACCGACCCCCAGGTCCGCTTTCTGCACGCGTGCCGCGCCTATCTGGTCAAGGACTGGGACCAGCTGGTCCGGCACACCGACCCGCTGCTCGACGACCCTCTGCTCGGCATCGAGGCCGGCCTGTTCGGCGGGATGGCCCGGGTGCGGCTGGAGATGTACGGGCACGCGGAGCCACTGCTGTCGGCGGCGCTGATGCGGTGCCGCAGCGAGCAGCCGCAGCGCAAGGAGCTGCGGTACTGGCTGGCGCGCGCGCACGAGGGCACCGGGCGCAGCGCCGCCGCGCTCCCCCTGTACCGGGCGGTGCACCGGGTGGATCCCGCCTTCATGGACACCTCGGCCCGGCTCGCCGCGATCGCCGAGGGCGACGGCTACGAGGATCCGGTCGACTTCGCCGCCGTCACGCTGACCGGCGCAGGGCAGGACGTGGTGGACGGTCCTGACATGCTCGATCCGCTCTTCGGCACCGAGGGCCGGGATCTGCGGCTGCCCGATCCGGATCTGCCGACCGGGCCCATCCCGTCGGTCCCCGACGTGGGGGTGCGGGCGAAGAGCGGTGTGCCGTCCGCGGCCTCGCCGTTACCGGCGGGGCCGACGGATCCCGCGCTGCTGGAGGAGGCGCTCGCGGAGCTGGAGTGCATGGTGGGGCTCGAACCGGTCAAACGCCAGGTCAAGGCGCTCTCCGCGCAGTTGAACATGGCGCGGCTGCGCGCCGGGCAGGGGCTGCCGGTGCAGCCGCCGAAGCGGCACTTCGTCTTCTCCGGGCCCTCGGGCACCGGGAAGACCACGGTGGCCCGGATCCTCGGCCGGGTCTTCTACGCGCTCGGCCTGCTCGGCGGCGACCACCTCGTGGAGGCCCAGCGGGCCGATCTGGTCGGCGAGTATCTGGGGCAGACGGCCGTGAAGGCCAACGAGCTGATCGACTCAGCGATCGGCGGCGTCCTGTTCGTGGACGAGGCGTACTCGCTGTCCAACTCCGGGTACGGCAAGGGGGACGCGTACGGGGACGAGGCGCTGCAGGTGCTGCTGAAGCGCGCCGAGGACAACCGCGACCACCTCGTCGTGATCCTCGCCGGCTACCCGGAGGGCATGGACCGGCTGCTGGCCGCCAACCCCGGTCTGTCCTCCCGTTTCACCACCCGCGTGGACTTCCCCTCCTACCGGCCGGCGGAACTCACCGAGATCGGCAAGGTGCTCGCGGCGGAGAACGGCGATCTGTGGGACGCGGAGGCCCTGGAGGAGCTGCGCTCCATCGCCGGGCACGTGGTCGACCAGGGGTGGCTCGACGAACTGGGCAACGGACGGTTCCTGCGGACCCTGTACGAGAAGAGCTGCGCGTACCGGGATCTGCGGTTGTCGACGTATCCCGGCGCGCTGTCCCGCGACGACCTGGCAACGCTGCGGCTGCCTGATCTGATGCAGGCGTACGGCGAGGTGCTGTCGGGCCGGGGACCACACGATCCGTCGGCCATGTAGGTGCCGCGGGCCGGCGCCGGCCGGGGGTGGGTGTCGCTTGCCCTCGCTTGCGGGGCGCCGCCGCGCCCACCCGTGCCGCCCCAGCGGCACGACTGCCCGCAGCTGTGGCGACGGTACGCCTCCGCAGTCACCTGCGGCCGCATGGCTACGGCGGCCATGCAGCCGCAGGTGACTGCGGAGGCCATGCAGCCGACGAGGCCGCAGCCCCCCAGGGGCGCGGGGAACTGCGCGACCAGCCCCCACGCGCCCGCACCCGGAGTACGACCGTCCCAGCGGCGCGCCACCGCTACGTCGCCAGCGCCTGCTCCGGCTCTCCGCTGGGCCTCGGCTCGGAGAGCCTCACCTCGGCCGGGTGGGGAACGGCCCGGTGCGCGGGATCGCGCACCTCGCCGACCAGGAGTTCGAGGACGTCCTCCATGGCGACCAGGCCGAGGACCCTGCCGGAGGTGTCCGCCACCTGGGCCAGGTGCGTGGCCGCCCGGCGCATGACGGTGAGCGCGTCGTCGAGCGGCAGCTCCGAGCGGAGCGTGGCCATCGGGTGCCATATCTGCTGGGGCACGGCGCGGTCGGAGTCCTCGAGGTCGAGGACGTCCTTGACGTGGACGTAGCCCATGTAGGCGCCCTTGTCGGCGGAGACCGGGAAGCGGGAGTACCCCGTGCGGGCCGTCAGCTGGACGATCTCCCCCGGCGTGACCGACGGGGGCACCGTGACCAGGGACTCGCGCGGCAGGAGGACGTCGGTGACCGGGCGGGAGCCCAGTTCCAGGGCGTCTTCGAGGCGCTCCTGCTCCTCGGGGTCGAGCAGGCCCGCCTGTCCGGAGTCCTCCAGCAGGACGGTGAGCTGCTCGCTGGTGACGACGGCCTCGACCTCGTCTTTGGGGTCGACCCGGAAGAGCCGCAGGATGCCGCGGGCGCAGGCGCCGAGGGACACCGTGATCGGCCTGCAGATACGGGCGAAGTACACCAGGCCGGGGCTGAGCCACAGCGCCGCCTTCTCGGGCGCCGCCATGGCGAGGTTCTTCGGGACCATCTCGCCGACGACGAGGTGGAAGAAGACCACCGCGGCGAGCGCGATCACGTACCCCAGCGGGTGGATCACGCCGTCGGGGAGGTGGGCCGCCTCGAAGACCGGCTCCAGCAGATGGGCCACCGTGGGCTCGGCCACGGCGCCCAGGGTCAGGGAGCAGACGGTGATGCCGAACTGGGCCGCGGCCATCATCTGCGGCAGCCGCTCCAGGCCGTAGAGCACCTGCCGGGCGCGTGCGGTGCCGAGCGGTTCGATCTGGCTGCGGCGCACGGAGACGAGCGCGAACTCGGCGCCGACGAAGAAGCCGTTGGCGAGCACGAGCAGCGCGGCGAAGAACAGTTGGAGGACGCTCATCGGACGGACTCCGCCACGTTCAGGGCCGGGGCCGTGCGGACCAGGCGGACCCGTTCGGCGCGGTAGTGGCCGACCTGGCGCACGGAGAGCCGCCAGCCGGGCAGTTCGGCCCGGTCACCGGGGACCGGGATGCGGCCGAGCAGGTCGGCGACCAGGCCGGCGACGGTCTCGTAGGGGCCCTCGGGCACGTCGAGGCCTATGCGCTGCAGGATGTCGACACGGCAGCTGCCGTCCGCGTCCCAGGCGGGCTTTCCGTCCTCCGGCGGGGCGGCGGCGAGTTCGGGCGTGTCCTGGCGGTCGTGCTCGTCGCGGACCTCGCCGACGAGTTCCTCCACGATGTCCTCCAGCGTGACCACGCCCGCCGTGCCGCCGTACTCGTCGACGACGACGGCGATGGGCTGCTCGCTGCGCAGGCGCGCCAGCAGGGGCTGGACCGGCAGGGTCTCGGGGACGAGCAGGGCCTTGCGGGCGATCCGGCTGACGGGAGTGCGCAGCCGGTCGTGCGCCGGGACGGCCAGGGCGTCCTTGAGGTGGACCATGCCGACGACCTCGTCGATCTTCTCCCGGTAGACGGGGAAGCGGGACAGACCGGTGGCGCGTGTGAGGTTGACCACGTCCTCGGCGGTGGCCGAGTCCTGGAGCGCGCTGACCTTCACGCGCGGGGTCATCACGTGCTGGGCGGTCAGGTCGCCGAGGGACAGGGTGCGCACGAACAGGTCCGCCGTGTCCTGTTCCAGGGCGCCGGCCTGTGCGGAGTGCCTGGCCAGGGAGACCAGCTCGCCGGGGGTGCGGGCGGAGGCCAGTTCCTCGGCGGGTTCCACACCGAGGGCGCGCACCAGCCGGTTGGCGACGGTGTTGAGCGCGGAGATCACCGGGCGGAACAGGTGGGAGAAGCGGCGCTGCGGGCCGGCGACGAAGCGGGCGACCTGCAGCGGCTTGGACACCGCCCAGTTCTTGGGTACGAGTTCGCCGATCACCATCTGCACCGCCGAGGCGAGCAGCATGCCGACGACCACGGCGACACCGGAGACGGCGCCCGCGGGGACGCCGATCGCGGTGAAGGGGCCGCTGAGCAGCCCGGCCAGCGCCGGTTCGGCGAGCATGCCGACGACGAGGGAGGTGATGGTGATGCCGAGCTGGGTGCCGGAGAGCTGGAAGGAGAGTTCCTTCAGCGACTCGACGACCGTCGCGGCGCGTCTGTCGCCCTCGGCGGCGGCCTTCTCGGCGTCCGGTCGCTCGACCGTGACCAGGCCGAACTCGGCGGCGACGAAGAAGCCGTTCGCAAGGATCAACACGAAAGCCGCTCCGAGGAGCAGCAGGGGGATGGTCACGATGCCACCGCCTCCCCGCACGTATGTCGGGTCGGGGCGGCGCAGGTACTGCAGGACGATCCGTCCATCGCTGGAGGGAGTCACTCCTCGGGTAGCAGGAACCCCTGGACGCCGTGTGGCGTGCAGGGATGAAGGCGCGGCGAAACCGCCTCCGTCACCAGATTAATCAAGACACGGGCATCGCGGGCAGGGCAAGTGCCCCGGAGTCAGCCCTGATCTTGTCCCTTCCGGGTCGCCGGGTGGGATTCGACGAGGGTCCGCAGGGCGAGCGCGTCGGCGATGGCGCGCTGCTTGGCGAGGCCCGGCTGGATGCCGAGCGCGGGCAGGCTGGTGCCGTCGCTGAGGTCGAGGAACACCCAGGGGTCGCCCGTACGGAGGTTCACCCGGAGGATCTCCTCCCAGGCCAGGCGCCGCTTGCTGAGGATGTTGACCACGGTGACGCCCGACTCGTCGGCGACGACCCTGACCCGGGAGATCTGGGCCAGTGCCCAGAAGACCAGCGCGCCGGTGAGGAAGAAGCTGAAGCCCTCCCCCGGGCCGAGGCCCAGCAGCACGGCGACCCCGGAGAGGACCAGGAAGATCGCCGCGCCGGCCGTGAGCAGGATCACTCGGGTGTGGCCGGGCCGGAAGGTGACCGGAAGGGCGGGACGATCGGGAAGCTCGGACATCTGACTCTCGGACAGCTGGGTCTC